>CAVHYZ010000007.1:0-37348 GCA_963640495.1 Acutalibacteraceae bacterium | reverse complement strand
CTTTTATCCCACTCTTTTTTTTTTTTTTTTATATATTAGTATTTGATATATTAGTATTTGATATATTAGTATTTAATTGGTGCAGTTTTTCCGTCGACGGTTTTTCCGTCGACGGTTTTTCCGTCGACGGTTTTTCCGTCGACGGTTTTTCACCGTATGGTGAAAATATTATGCCTTCATCTTTCAAAATTGGCTTTTCAAAGACCTCATAATCATATCCACTAAATTGCCCTTGTTTATTAAGCGCCTGCGTTCGAATTAAATAGCCGTGTTCAGCAAGTTCGTCCAACCCGGCTTTAATACTGTTGCGACCATCTTTAGAAAGCTGCGCCAGTCCGTCAATTGAAAAATTCCACTCATCCGGAAGAGATAACATCAATGAAAGTAAACCTTTAGCCTTTAAGCTCATTTCTTTTTCTTGTAGATGGTAGTTAGAAATCACTGTGTAATTGCTTGTTTTATTAACACGAAAAATCACTTTCACACCTCCGTTATTTCCAAGTGTGGGTATTTGTACTCGAACATTTTCTTTTTTAGCTTGTAAATTTCCGTTTTAAGGCCTTTTACATCTTCGACTATAATTTCCCCTTGTTCAACATCAAAGTAACTAAAATCGGCAATATATTCGCATTTACGGTATTTTTTGCCGTTCTTTTGGAACGAGGGGAGTAATTCAAACCTTGGCTGGAGCTTTAAGTCTCTGATTTTTCCCTTTTTAAGCTGTGCCTTTAAGAATAAATATCTTTCTGCTTCTTTCTTGCTATCAAAGGTTATGTTGTCAATTATTGTTTTCCTGCTGTGGTACTTGCTCATAAAAAAACCTCATATATTTTATTTTTTCGCCGTATCTGTTAAAACTTTCTTCCCATATTGATTTAAGGGGATAACCCAAAGTTCTCATTTCGGATATTCTTGCCGTAAAATTACAGATACCTAAATCACGAAAGGCATCAAGAATTGTTATGCTTCCAAAGTCTTTAATATATTGGTTTATTCTTTCTTTTTGTGTCACACTCTCACCTCATAAATAATTTTTATAAAATTCTTTTCTGAATTCTTCAATGCTCCAGCCGTTTCTCTCCATTAGAATTTTTTGCCACTCTGCTTTAAGTTCAAGCCTTAATTCTGCGTTGCGGTGGATTCTCTCGTGGCAAGGCCGACAAACCATCACCACGGCCTTATATTTTTCACTTTTGTTTCTTAATGCTCCGTTAAAAATGTGGTGGTGGTCTGTTGCCGTGTATCTGCCGCATAAGTAACATTTTTCCATTAGAAGGGTAAATCTGTTTCTTCGTATTCAATGGTCGCTTCTTCGTGGCCAATGTTTGCTTTTTGTTCTTGTGTTGCTTCTTCTTTTGCTCCGACAAAATCAACCTTTGTAACAAATATTTCTGTTACCTTGTGGCTCTTTTCGTCTTTGTCCTTATATGTTCTTGTTTGTATCTCTCCTGTAATACCTATCCAAGAACCTTTATTGAAATACTTGCTAATAAATTGTGCAGTGTTCTTGAACGCAACGCAATCGATAAAATAGCATTTGTCTTTGCTTTTATTGTCTGCAATCGTAAAATTGACGAGTTCCGTTCCTGTTGGTGTGGTTTTAAGTTCAGGCTGTGCTGTTAATCTTCCAACGAGTGTTACATTATTCATTCTTTAAATCTCCTTTTGACTGTAATAGAATTTTTTACTGTTATTTAGAATTCGTTCTTTGTTCTTTTGATAATATTCTTTTCGGTATTGCTGATATTTTTCTTTATTTTTTGTTGCCCATCTTTGATGATATTCGTTTTGCTTTTGCCTTTTTTCTTCTTCTGTCATAATAGGCTTGCGCTGGGGAGTTGCTTTCTTTTCTTTTTCTTTTTCTATTGGCTCGCCCTTTTGAAATTTTGCGAAGTCCGCTTTAATCGTTGCGATGCTTGCCTTGTCCCAGTAATTGTCTGCGCAACAAAAACGGCTTCCGTTTTGGGGGCAATCTCTGCAAGGGTGATTTGGGTTTTTATGCAGCCTGTCTGTGCAGTACTTTTCTACAAGGTGCCGCATCTGTTTCTTATTCATTCTCTCACCTCCATTCTTTGTTGGTTTTTGTATTCTTTTTTTATTGCCTCTTTAATGTCAAGAAGCTTCATTGCGTCACTTAAGCCTGAGTTTGTTTTCATATAGATAAAATCAACTGTTGACTGTGCATTTGCGTAAAGCCGTTTATAATATTCGGCCCTGTTTAGTGCCTCTGTTATTCTGCTAATCATTTTGTACACTCCCAAAGGTTAACAAGATTTTTAAGTTCGTTCGGTGTTAATGTTTCAATATTCAAGGCTCTTGCCTCTTGTACAATGTAGTCAATTACTCTTGCCATCTGCGCTGTGTTGTAACTGTGACTACCGTAATATGCTGTGATATATGTTCCAAAATCTTCTACAAAATATCCTGTGCCGTATGCTTCCCATACAGTCTTAAAAGCGTTTTTTGCTTTTTCGCTTATGACTATATCTTGAAATACTCCGACTTCCCTGATGGCTTGCTTGTATACATCAACCTTTGTTGAATTGATTTTCTCCGCTATTCTGTCGCACAATACCCACATATAACTATTTGCGTTTTTAGTTCTCTTCTCTCTGTGCTTTTCAATCGTTATATCAAGGGTTGTTTCTGCAAGCTCATCATAGTCAAGCATATCTTCGTTTATCTCTATTTGTAGAAGGAATTTCCCGCTTTTAAGCGGGATTTTCCCTTTTAGCTGACCTGTCATTTTTTTGCTCCTTTTTGTTAGCTCCCCTTTATTTCTTTCTCAAACCAATCGTCAACATACTTCTTTATATGTGATTTTTCGTAATCATTTGATTTACTATCGAAAAATTCTAAGCCTATATCTTGCCTATATAACCAAGCAAGATTTTGTGATATGATTTTAAAATCATAGCCGTTAATTTTAAAAATATCGCCAATTGCAAAATTTGATTTTTCAAGATTTAAAATTTTTAAAGCGGGGCGGACAGCATCGCCAGCGTCGTCGACACCGTGGCCGAGCTCGCCGACGCCGCCGTCACGGTTGACATCGGCGGCATAAATCTGAATGTAGCCGGGCGACCGCAGCCACCACCAGCGGGAGTATTTTCTTTCTTTTTTTGTCAAAAATTCTTTAGCTTCTTCGACACTTAACAATGTTGCACCCGTTATTTCAAGGATTTCTTCTTTGCAGATTTGTTTATTGACTTTCATTTTTTTGCTCCTTTCAAGCAAGCGGCACAAAGGCTTTTGCCTGTTTTCGCCCTGGCTAATGCTTCAACCTCTACCGAGTTCATAATTGAACCGTCTTTTTGTTTTACGTCTGTTATCTTCTTACCGCACTTTTCGCAAGTGCCGTATTCGGCCGCTTTTGCCTCTTTGGTATATGGAACCGGTCGACCCTCTGTTATTGCTTTTTCGACTACGGCTTTGTTCTCTTCTTCGGGTAAATCTTCCCCGGCATAAATATAAAGACCTAAGCCGTGACGAGCTAATGCTTTGGTTAAGCTCCTTTGAATTGCTTTATTGACATCAAAGGAAGTTAGGTTTTCAAGCGTTATGGACTTGTTCTTGTAATCCATCACAGGTAGAAATTCAATGTGTTCTATTCCGTTAATTGTTACCCCGGTTTTAACCATCGCGGTTTTGCCATCTGTAAAATATGGCATACCGCTGAGGTTTTCGTTCTGATATATTGTATATGTAGCGTCTGGAAACATCTTTTTAGCTTCCGCCCAAGCCCAAGCCCAAGATAAATAAGTTAAGCCGTTTTTCTTTTCTGTATGATTGTTTACATTTATGTTATTAAGTTTTGTAAAATAATTTTCTACCATATCCATTTCCTTTCTTCTTCTTGCTGAGCAACATAGGCTTTTAATTCTTCAATTTTGTTTTCTTGTAAGTACTTGCTTACTTTTGTTTGATAATCTGCAAAGGTATCACATAAAGCATTTTTTGCCTTGTCTGTTATGCTTTCGTTTTCTTCTTCAAGCTCTCTTTCATAGCAACGAGTATGGTAAGAGAATAAATCAATTAAATCGTTTATATTTTCTGCTGTTTCTGCCTCTTTAATTTTTGCTTGAAAATCTTTAATTGCTACCTTGCAAAAATATATAAAGGCTTTTTTTCTCTTCTCTTTATATTGATTTTTTGCGTCAATCTCTGCGTGTTGCCAGCTTTCGTCTTGCTTGTCCTTGCTCCAGCCGGCAACATCAAGTTGTAAGATACCGCCCTCGGTGTCCATATACTTATCCATTAAAAGTTTTCCGCCCTTTCTTTAAAAACATTTTGCCTGTGTTCGTCCATCGTTTCATATACATTTTTTACCGCTTGCATACAGTTTTCTGCGTTTTCGCCGTTGACCCATTCTATTACAATTTGCTTTAGTATGTTGTATGCCGCATCGCCTATCCCGGCAAGCTGTCCATAAAAATCCATCATTGTTCAATCTCCTTTTCTTTCTCCGGTGTTGTTGGGTAATACTTGTTTAAAATGTAGTTTCTCCGGTCTTCTGGTAGTGATAAAACCCTTTTCCAGCATTTTTTGTTTTGTTCTTCTGCTTGTTTTTTCGTTTTGTAGCTTGAGCAATATTTGCCGTTGCATTGAACATTTTTCAAAATTCTGCAGCGGTGTTCCTCCCAAGCAAAGCACCTTTCTTCTTCCGTTGTAAACGGGTTACACCATTTCATTTTGTTTTTCTTCCTTTCTTTAATTCTTTTAACTTTGCGTACTCTTCCGGGTACCAGTGTTTTAAAATAAAGCAAGCAAATTTTGCTCTTGCTCTTTTTAACTTTGAGTTTGTGCTGTTCCATATTTTCATTATGCCGATACTTGCGGTGCAAAGGATAATGAAATAAATCACAAACCATAAACCTTGATTAAGTGTTGCTCCGTCCATTTTGTCCTCCTAAAAATTTTTTAAAATTTTCTTGCGATACTCTGTTGCGGTTGCCGACCTTTACGGCTTGAATTTTTCCTGCCCGTATCAGCTTATTTATCGTTGCCGTTTCGACCTGCAATGCTTCGGCTATTTGCGCCGGTGTTAAAAATTCAAGGTTGTAAATGCTTTTCATCTCACACCTCTCAGTTGTTAAAATCGGTAAAAAAAATATTTACCATTTTTAACTTGTTTAAATTTAATGCCCGTGATAGGGTATTAATTTCGGGAATTGTAAAATTCCCTTTCTTCATTCTTGCCGTCATTGTTGCATTTGACAAATCAAGCATTGTGGCCACTTGTCCGAGGTTATAGCCACCACTTTTTATTTCTTGCCTGAGTAAGGGAGTATTTACCATTTTGTTCCCCTTTCTGTTTCCCAGCGAGTTTTCCAATCACCGTGCTTGTATAGTTCACACTGTACCATATCAGGGCGGCGGACTCTGCTGTCCTGTGTCTTGCTTATGACCACCATGCTACAATAGCCATCGCCTTTTTTTGTTTCATCTAACCATTTACAACCGTGACAATTTTTCATATTTTTCTTCCTTTCTTTTATTGATACAACCGTTGGTTGTTGACTATGTTATACCATACAAAAAAACATCTGTCAAGGGTTTTTTAAATTTTTTTGAAATTTTTTTGAAATTTTTTTTAATTTTTTTGAAATTTTCTTGCCTGTCAAGTGTGTTGTGTGGTAGAATACACTTGAAAGGAGTGAGCATAATGTATAATAACATTATTTTAAGCAATAATCTTGCGGCAAACTTAAGAAATGCAAGAAAGAAAAAAGGCTTAACGCAAGGCGAGCTTGCCCAAAAAATCGGAATAACCCAACAAGCAATTGCAAAATATGAACGCGGAATTATTACAAATATGCCTGTTGAAAGATTGCAAAAAATTTCCGATGTCCTCGGTGTCAACCCTGTTGACCTGATGGGCTGGGAAGAAACACAACAAACAGAGGAAGAAATAGCAAAGGTTGCATTGTTCGGTGGTACTGATGAAGTAACCCCCGAAATGTGGGAGGAAGTAAAACAATATGCGGAATACATTAAAGAAAGAAATAAAAGAAAATAATATAACCATTGATATTACAGACTTGCCAAAATGCCGCAGTTGCTCCGTCAAGGTATCAAATAGCTATTTTGTTGGCATAGATAGGAATGTTACACCCCCTGAATTTAAAACGGCCTTATATCACGAATTAGGGCATTGTTTTACAAATTCATTTTATAATATAGGCGAGCCGTTAAATAATCGCAAAATATATGAATACAAAGCCGACAAGTGGAGCATTGAAAACTTTTGCCCTTTTAACCGTTATATTGAAATATTAAAGCAAGGTTATAATACAAATTGCAAAATATCCGAGTATCTTGAAATAACGATTGATTTTGCCAATAAAATTATTGAATATTATGATATTAGGCTTAAACAGTCAAAAGAATATAAGGAGCTGATGGGCCTTGAAATTGCGTAAAAGAATTTACATAGGCAACGGAAAATATAAAAATATTTACGCTGACACGCAAAAAGAATTAAATGATAAATACATATCATTAAAAGCTAAGTTAAATAAAGGCATTGATATAATTGGCAACCAGTCCACCTTCAAAGGATGGTGCGAGCTTTACTTGCAAACCGAAAAAAGTAAAGCAACCGAGCATATATACAAAGTAAAAGAAGCACATTTAAAATATTTTTGTGAATGCTTTGGCAAAACTCCAATTGCCGAAATAAAGCCGTTTCAAATTGAAGCAACCTTGCAAAATAAAAATGAATTAAGCAAGAAAACGTTAAAAGAGTATTTATCACATTGTAATCAGGTTTTCACATTTGCAATTAAAAACAGAGCAATAACATTTAACCCCTGTGCATATATTGATATTGAATATAAGCACGAAAAGAAAAAAGACCGCCGTGCTTTATCTTCAACAGAAATTGAAAATATAGCACGGTGTAATTGTTATGGTAGACTTCCGGCAATGCTTGCCATTTACTCCGGACTGCGTAAAGGTGAAATGGCAGCGCTTCAATGGGAAGATATAGATTTAAAAAATAAGGTTATAACAGTTAATAAAAGCTATGATTATTTAAACAAGCAAATAAAGCAGCCTAAAACAGAAGCGGGTATTCGCCAAGTCCCTGTGCCTGATGTCCTCGCAAACGTTCTTACCAATACTCCGAAAAAATCAAAATATGTTATTTCAGTTAACGGCGAAATGATGACCGTTTCACAATGGGAAAAAATCTTGCGTGATCTGCTTGCCGAGCTTGAAAAAATAAGTGGTTCAAACGGTGTAAAGGTCAAAGTTGGTAACAGATATAAAACATATTTAAGCATCGAGCCATTCGGCTGGCACGATTTACGGCATACCTATGCAACAATGCTTTGGAATACAGAGGGCATTGATCTGCTCTGTGCGAAGCAGTGGCTCGGTCATTCTGACTATTCAACAACACTGAAAATTTACACCCACTTGACGAGGGAAAAACAGTTGAAATCTGTTGAACAATTAAATAAAATGTGGCGGTGATGTGGCGATGAAAAAACGCAAAACCCTTGATATATAAGGTCTGAAAGCCTGTTAAAATGTCGGTTCGAGTCCGACTATCAGCTCCAATTGATATTTTTTATTAAAAGCCTTGCAAGCCTTGATATATAAGGGTTTGTAAGGCTTTTAATTTTAAAAATCGAGTATGGAAAAACACCAAAAAACACTATAAAAAATCAATAGATGTGGCGGTGATGTGGCGATTTACTGTTCAATAAATCGGGCAAAAAAGAAAGCACTCGACTTTTCAGACGAGTGCTTTCTTTGAAAGGAGAAACTTCTATGGAAACTCTTGCAAGGAGGTGAAAGCCATGTGGCGGAAAACCCGCCTTATTTAATTGGCGCTTGTCTAACCGTTCTGATGTTATTCAAGCAACTATATTATAGTATAGGTTTTTGATATTGTCAAAAATAAAGTACAACTTTATTATCAAAAAAACTTTTTCAAGGGAGTTTTTGCACTTGCCTGCTATTTTTTCAAGGGAGTTTTTACAATAGTGTAAAAATAGTGAATTAAAGAACGGCTGTGGCCTGCTTCGGGTTAGCCTGCAAATAAATAGTCGGTGTGTCTTTGGAAGAGGGTTTAAACAATGCCATAGCGCCGTAACCACCATAATTTAAATTACTTGCCGTGTTAACAAATAATTTTGTTACTTTTTGAATCTTGCGCGTGTTCATTGATACTCGGTAATAATCTTCTTTAAGTATCATCGGAAGGTGGGTGTGTGAGTGTATATATATATCAGTGTCAACAATACTTGCCATATCTGCAAGTGCGTTAGCTTTGCCACCTTCTTTTTTGCCACCGCCTGTGCCGTGAGCAACAAACATCGAAAAAATTCTTTTGTTTTTTTTGCCGTTGCCGTGGTCTTTGCCTTTGCCAAACTGAATAAATACAACTGCCGAGGTAGAGGAGTAGCAATCCGAACGGCCTATTGCGTTTGCAAATACCTTTGAAAAATCAATACCCTCTTTTTTATAGCTTCTTGCTTCGTGGTTGCCAGAAGTGATACAAGCAATTTTAGGTGCAATATCTTTAAATAAATCTGTTGCAACCTCTAGTTGCTCCATTATGTTATACTTGCGTGTTTCAATGTCTGATATTGATGAACGGCTTGCATAATCCACTATATCACCATTTAAAACGCAAATTGCGTTTGGTGTGTTCTTTACGTATTCAATTCTTTCTTTTAATCGTTTCAAGTCGCAATTTGCGTCACCTATGTGCTCGTCTGCAAATAAATGCACTTCAAGTGTTTCAAAATCTTCGGATAACTCAATCGTTGTTGTTACCATATATCACCTCAAAAGATATTGTTTAAATAATCATACATAAGAGGAATAATAATAATTGCAATATAATTCACAATGTCGGCCACTGCATAAGCCGTTTTTTCACATAACCCTGAATTAATCCACCAATTTGCTATTTGCTCAATCAGGTTTAATATTTCACTCATTGTTAGCACTCCTTTATATAATCAACTGATACCCATTGATTTGTGCCTATCTTTGCCCAACCATTTGTTATTGTTGTGACTGTCACTTTTGAACCCTTGCAAAGCCTTTTCACGACCTTTGCTTCTTTTCCTGCTCCGGCTCTAACATTTAATACTGTTGCCGTTACTTTGTATTGCTTGCCACCTTCGGCTTTCTCTGCCGGTGTTACCGGTCTTAATACTCCGAGAAAATTTTTGTAGCTGTGCTTTACTCTGCGAACTTTTTTTAAATCGTCTGTGCTTCCATAGTTTTGGTCATAGCTATAAAACCAGCTTGTGTTGCCAACTCCGTCTGCCACGGCTATATGTCCGTATGTTCCGTTCCAGATTACAATATCGCCTTTTTGGGGTACAAACGAGGGTGTATTTGCAATTCTTTTGAATTTTTTCTGTAATGGTTTTGGGAATGATAAATAATAATCTTTAGCATTTCCCCAAGCTGCTCCACTTGAAGTCTTTATACCATAGCATAATTCAATATATGCTTTAGCATAATCAACACATTGATACCTTGCGTTTTTGGTGTTATCCCATTCAACCCTTTTGCCAAGATACTTTTGGAAAAATTCATCAATCGTTAGCATTTTCATCACCCTTTACAAGTGCGTTTATTTTGTCATTTTTAAGCATTTCTTTCATCTCGGTTAATGCTATATCAACTAATTTTGAAAATGTGCTGAAAGGTATGATAATTTGTAATTTTGGGAATTTGTCAACAAACTTATCGTAAACCCTTGCAAGTTTTAATTTGCCCGTGCCACCACCAAATTCTGCTTCGGCTTCGGTAACTGCCCATAAAAGCCAAGCTTTTATTTTGTTTAATCCGAAAAGCCTGTAAGCAATAAACAATGCTAATGCTATAACTACAACTAAAAAAATGTAAAAAATCCAATCTGCCATTGTACCACCTCATTATTAGCCATAATATTCTTCAATGTAATCGTCGGAGCTGTCCTGCCTTAAATCTTCTTTTTCAACTGTTAAATTGTTCTCTTTGATTTGTTCGATTTTGTCTTTTACTTTTTGCTTTTCTATTGTGTGCTTTGATATTTTAATAGCAGCCGTTGCTGCAAACTCAACACCAAACACTGTAAAAAAATATTGTATCAGCGTGTCCGATACCTCAATTCCGACACATTCAAGTGCAATTACAACACCTGTAAACAGAACGCAAAGTATGAGAGAAATAATAACCGAAAGTGTTAAAAATTTCATTGTTTAGTCCTCGCTTGCCGGCAAGTCCATAAATTCTTCAACAAGGTGCGTTATTGTGCCGTTGCCACCGAGTGCGTGATAATTTTTATACATATCTTGTATATTGTCTTTTACATATACTTCAGCATAGCCTTTTTTCATATATTTATCATATGTATTTATTATATCCTGTCGAAGCATTGAACGCAAACCGTTTGAAAGTAACTCGTTTTTTTCGTCAATTTTTTTCAATCTCTCTTTGAGTGCGTCGGCTTCTGAAGTCTTTAATTGCTTTTTCAATTTAAGTTTTGTTGTAACAAATGATACTGCCCCAGCAAGCAGGGCAGTGACACCCCACTTGCAAATTGTTAAAATTATTTCTGCTCCCATCTCATTTTTCCAGCTCCCCTTTCTCAATTTTTTTTGTTGTTTCTTCATAGGTGTATTTGTTCGGTATATCGTAAGCCTCGCTATAAATCTCGCCTGTTTCAATTTGTCTAATGTAATAGCCTTCATCGGAGTAGGTGTAAACGAGATTGCCTTTTATTTCTGTTTCAATCATTTTTATTACCTCTCTTTAGCAAAGACTTTTTTATTCTGGTATAGCTTCAATGCTAAACATACCCCAAGTTTCATTTTCAAAATACGCATCAAGATAGTCTGTCGGAACATAAACAGTCATAATGTCTGCTGTGCCTAAAAAATCTGCGTCAACAGTAACTACACCATTATAATATAGATATAAACTATCTATATAACAACCATTAAAAGCTAAACTTTCTACTTTGCTAACATAACTGCCAAGTTTAACTGTATATATGTATGGGCAATTTTCAAACACTCCGTTTTCAATCGTTGTTACACCTTCACCAATAACTACAGTTTGAAGGTTTTCACAATTTGCAAACGCACTTGTTTGTATTCTTTCAACAGTGTCGGGAATTGTTACTTCTTTTAGGTTTGTACAACCTTGAAATGCACCCGAAGGAATATTTGTAACTTCGTTGCCAATAGTTAAATTTTGAAGGCTTGTGCAACCTTGAAATGCTTGTCCACCTATATTTGTTACACTGTTGGGAATTGTTATGCCTTGAAGGCTTGAACAATTTCTAAAAGCATAATCGCCTATATTTGTTACACCTTCGTGCATATCAATAGTTTGAAGGACTGTGTTTTCATTAAATGCATAAGCTGGGATTACTCCCTGTGAAACTGTTACTTTTTTGCTGTTCCATAAATCATAGCCGTCAACACCTGTTTTAATGCTTTCAATTTCTGCCGGAAAACTATAAGCAACTATATTATCGGTACTGCCTGTTTTCTTTCTAATACTATCTGCGACTCCCTTAAATAATTCCGTTAATGAAGCATACTCAAATATTATGGAACTGTATTCAGACCACTTTTCATTTGTTCTATATTGTGTTAATAGACTTGGTGGTACTATAATAGTACCCTTAAGATTTGCAATCGGAGTGTTTGAAAATGGTGATGTTCCCAAAAATGAAATAACACTTGCTTTATTTTTAATAACAACCCTTGTAAGACTTGAGCAGCCATAGAAAATATTTCCTGATAACATAGAAAGTCCTGTGGGTAAAGTAATAGATGTAAGACTTGTGCAATCTCCGAAAGAGAATGCATCAATTTCAGTTACACCACTACCGATTGATACACTCTTGAGATTTGTGCAATTTTCAAAAGCATACAGTGGTATATAAGTGATTCCGTCAGCAATAGTTATAGTTGAAATTGTTGACTTTTTGGAATGCCACGGATAAGTGGTTTTAGAATATTGTTTTATCTCTCCTGTGCCGAGTATTTCAAGTAAGCCATCATCGTATAAATTATATGTTGCATTAGTACCACAAGAACCTGTTAAAATTATTGTTGCCATTAGTAACTCGCCCCCATTGCTCCGTAAATAGCTTCTTGAACATAAGACTGCGTAGCGTAACTTGCGAGGTCGGCACTTTTTGCGTAAGCTGTTAAATCAACATCGGAAGAAATTGTATTATTTGCAATTGTTATATTATTACCTGCTGTTAATTTATCTTGCTTCTTTGCAAGCTCCGTATTAACTGTTTCCGTTTTTGCGTAAGCTGATAAATCAATCGTTGCCGTTTTTTCGTCTGTATAGGCTTTAGCACTTGCAAGTGTGCTTGCGTCACCCTCTGTTCTTGCTGTTGCCTCGGCTGTTATGTTACCTGTTAATTCTTCTTTTGTTTCTGTAAAACTTTCTTTTGATACAAAATCATTTAAGGCTGTTGCGATTTTCTCTTCTACGCTTTCGGCTTTTTCGTAACCGTCCTCGCCCTGGACGGACTGGAGCAAGTGCAAGCCTTTTATCATTTTGGAACGCCCAACAAATTTATTCTTGCCGTCTGCGTCTTTCTCGGTTGAATATCCTTCAACCTGTAAATTGAAATATTCGCACCCTGTGCATTCCCTTGTTAATGAAAATTTTATTGTTCTATCTTCTTGTAATTGCGAACGGACTATTGCTCCACCTGTTTCAATAGCAATACAAATTAAATCAGCTCCGTTCTCAATTGATAGACTTTTAGGTGCCGTAACTGTTATAACCGTTGCATTGTGTTCATTAAGATACCCCATATTATATATTTCGCAAGGCACTTCTTTGGTAAAATCAATCTCTCGGTTTAGTTTAGCCATATAATCACCTCATATATATTATATTTATTTTTTTAAATAATGTCACCCCTGTGGGCAGTGCATTTCTACACTGCCCATTTTGATTACTCTAACCAGCCGTAAACCTTTTTACTTGCTTTGGCATAACTGTAGCCGAGGTATACATAGGCATCAATCAATGTTTCAGGTGCTATTTCGCCATTTACCACCTTTGCTTTTATATCTCCGACTGAGCCATTGTAAAGGCTCTGTGCTGATACTCCGTGTTCAAGGTAGTTGTCAATGGTGCCATAAATGTTCTCGCCACTTACAAGTGCGTCTGCATAATTTGAATACTTGCTATAATTCGGTGCTTCTGCATTGTCCTTGTTTTCTTTGTTGTATTTTGCCCTTTCCATTTCCCAATAAATATCATCTTCGGTGCGTTCACCGTCAACGAAGGCATCATGCAATTCATCATCGGAAATATTGCCTTCCTCATAACAAGACTTTGCGAAGCTTTCAAGGCTGTCCTGCCCACCATATTCAAGCACATATTCTTGTGCTTGTTCGTATTCAATTTTGCCGTCTTTGTATGCTTTCTTTGCTTCGGATGCAACGGCACTCTTTGCTTCTTTTTCAGTGGTACCTTGTTTAAGCATTTCATCATAAACATTTGCGACACTTACTGCATCACCGTTCTGCATTGCATTTCTTACATCGTGCGACTTGTCAAAATAGCCTTCGTTCTCAATTTCAAACTCCGAGCTACTGCTTCCGGTTGTTGAAAAGCTATCATTGACGGCTTTTAATACCTCGTTTTCTGTGTAATTGCCTTCGTCTGCAATCTCTTTTACAAGTGCCTTGTAGGTGTTATTATCTCCGCTTTCTCTTGCTTCTTTGGCTTGCTCAATTCTTTCATCGGCTTTTATTTCTTTTATCCTTGCGTTTTGGTATCTCCTCAATGCTGAGTTTACGACATCTCGGTCAAAGCCTTGTGCTTCTAATTCGGAAATGATTTTTTCTTTTTGCGCTTCGTTCCCTTTTAAAGCATATTGATATGCCGTTGCAATTCTGTCATCGTGTTCGGCAAGTGCGCTTGCAATTCCTGAGTTTATACTCTTTTCGGGTGTGCCTGAATTACTTGCATTTACCAGCGTTTGATATACCTTGTTATAATCGTTCATATCTCCGTTAAGTATATCTTCATATAAGCGCTCATAAGTGCTCGAAGCCTCTGCGAGTGGTAAATTGTCAATAACACTTTCACGCAAGCCTCTTGCCGTTGTCGGCGCGAGTTCCTTGCCGGACTTACCGTCTGTTAGCTTGTATTCTATTGCTTCTTTAATTTTTACACCCTGTGTTACCACTGCTTTAATATCACGATACAAGTTATAAGCTGGCACGCCTGTTGCGTAACCTATACCCTGCAAGGTTGATTTCAGTATCTTTTCAACGTCTTTATCGTCTTTTGACCATGCCTGATAGGTGTTATATATAGCACTTAAAAATTGCGTGTCCATTCGCTGAATATCCCAACCTTCAAGCACATTGATAATATCGGATACATAAGGTACAAGTCCAAACACATCACCTGAAATACTGCCTACAATATTGCCGAGGTACTTTTCCCAAAAACTGTAATCATCGTCATCGTCTCTTATTGCATAGACTATTGACTTACAAGCGGCATTTACAACAAGCGAAGTTGCATAACACGCAAAGGCTCTTTCCATCTTTCTTCGGCTCTCTGTGTTCTTTTCTTTGCCGAACGCATGCGCACTGTCTGCAAGCATATTTAGCGAGGTTAAAGGCTCACTCATAAAGTTAGTGGCTAACATATGTGAAAATTCTTTTGTCCTCATGAACTGTGGCTTTGTGAATACACTGTCATATACTTGCGTGTATTGAATTGTATCTTGAAATAGCTCGGCTGCCTTCTGTAAAGCCTTTTCACCTTGTAAATGTTGCTCCTCTGTTACTTGCTTTTTGCAAGCGTTCCAGATTGCGCCCCAAGTGATTTCATCGGCTTTGTTCGCTCCAATTGATAAAGCATTATCCAACTTTCCTGAAAAATCGGATTGTTGCAATCTCTCCGCCCTTGTCCACTCGTTTGTTATTTCTTTTGAAGGCTTGTATTCGTTGATATAATCAATTGCCGAACGGCCCATATTAACGTCAAAATAACCTATCTGTTTTTTAACAGCGCACCCGTTGTATTTATACATCTCTTGAATATCTGCTTTTGTTGCTACATTTGCAAAGTATTTCGGACTTATATATAGCATTGCCCTGAATACTGCGGTCGGCTGTTGTACAACAACGGAAATGTTACCCATTATTGCCGCCTTTTTAGCTTTGCCGAAAAATTTCTGCGTTAAGCTCATTAAACCGCTTTCTCGCTGTCCGCTGTCAATATCCCTTATTAAATTTTTGAATTGTTGCAAGCCGTTGTTGCCGAGCACATTACGCAAATCATCGTGAATGTTTGTTCCTTTGCTCTCAACTCCAATTGCGCTATTGTCTTGCGAATAGCCTTTATAATTAAATACTTTTTTAAAGTTTTCAAGCGGCACACTGTATGCACAATATAAAGCACTATCATATATATGCTTTGTTGCAACATCTGTAAAGCCGTTTATCATTATTGCATTTTTGGCGCCTTTAGTGGTTCTCTTACTGCTCTCCTGATTTGCTATTGCACTTGCATAATCGGGCCGGCTTAAGTTAGTATCAATTACTGTTTTATCAACCTGGATCGGGAAATAGTTTTGTTCTTTGTATCTCTCTATTCCGTAAAGTCTCATTGATACTTTGTTTCTGTTTTCTGCAATCTCTGTTGATAAATAAGAAATAACATTGTCGGCATAAGCTTTTTGTTCACTTGTTAATTGTGCTGATAACTTTGTTAAATCTGTTTCTTGTATAGTGTGAATTTCTCTTGTTGCCCTCTTGCCTTTCTCTTGTGATAATACAGAAATACCACCGCTTAATAAATGACCTCTTGCCTGCTTTCTCTTGCTGAGTGCGTAAATTGTCATAGCCTCTTCAATCGTTATATCAATTTCGCCTGCTGCTGTTTCCCACTTAAAGGGTTTGTCTGTCCAAGTCGGGTCATATTTTGCTTTGGTTTTTATCTCTTGTAATTTATCCCTTGCGCCTGTAAGCATTTTGGACTCGGTGTTTTCACCCCTGCGTATTTCTTTATACATATTATAAAGAGTTTCACTGCCTATGTTCTTCATAAGGTATTCGGGTTTGGTTAGACCTGTGCGAAATTCTGCCGCCGTTTTTATTGCTTTCTGCTTTAAGCCTTTGCCGCCTACATCTTTTGATACATCATCGGCTTTAATTTTTGACGCTAATTCGCTTGCGACATTGTTTGCTACTATTTCAAGCGAGCCTCGCTTTTGATTATCAAATAACTTGTTTTCAGTATCAACCAAATATTTAATATGTTGTGTTACCTGATTTAATTTGCCAAGGCTTGCATCGGATAAATCACGCATTCGGCTGTTCGGCGCTGTTCTTTCTCCGCCTTTGCCACCTGTGGTTTCTGCTTTAATATCGTTAATATAACTTGTTATAACCGTGCCGATTTGCTCCCTACTTTCGCCGCCAAGCAAGTTTTCATTTTGTGCGACTATTTCGGAATACCTCAGTGCCAGCTTGTCAAGACTGTTTGCGTTGAATCTGTCCGAGCCTGTGGGAATTGCTTTTAGTAAGCTGTCAACAACTCCCTTATAATTTTCGGGAATATGTCTTGTATTGCTTTCGTTGTTTAACCTTAAATTAAGGTAGCGCCAGTTCTTGTCTAATTTTGCTCGTTGCTTTTGTCTTTCGGCTGTTCTTTCTCTCTGCGCCTTGTACTTTGCAATTCTTTCTTCGGCGGTTAATTTTGCTTCTTTGTAAAGGTCATTTTTAAGTTTTGCATAATCTCGCTTTAGGTTAAATGCAAGGTCGGCATATTTTGCTTTTTGACCTTTAAGAATTGCAACATCTGCTCCCCTCTTTTGGATGTCAAGTGCTGCGTGTGATACACTGTACATATCATTTAGAGTTAAAACATCATCGGAATAATCAATTAATTCGGCAGCAAGGTTTGTTAAATATCGGTCACCGTCTGCGTCATTGTAAATGTTTTCTGCTGCGTTCGTGCGAAAATCATAGAACACCGTTAGTTTGTCAATAAGAGTGTTCAAGTCCATCCGGCTGTTATATTCCTGCTTTAGCTCTTTTGCTATCTTTGCAACATCTTTTGTGCTTATGTCGTTTTCTCTTACTGTTGAATATACATCGTTAAGCTCTGCCTGAACAAACTTGTAAAATTGATTTTCTCTTACTACCTGTGAATAAAAATTGTCAATATTGCTTCGCTCTGATACCGAGCTTTCCAAGCTGATGTTTTCAGTTTTACCACTGCTTTCAAGTGCTCTTGCTCTGTTCTTTTTACCTACAATTTCCATTGCTTTTTCATAGGTACTTTGAATTTCCGCAAGCACGCTTCTTGTGCTGTCCTGCTCTAATATGTCCATGTTAGCCCTGTCAAGCATTTTGGCGGCTGTGTTGTACATTTTAAGCATATTATCAATAGACTTTTTCAAGCCGTTTGCTTGCTGTGGGAATTTCTCAATAAGCCTTGTAATAAAGTTTTTGTTATATACTTTATAAAGCGAGTTACAAACTATTTCTTCTTGTGCGTCTGCTTCGGTATATCCTAATTTAACGAGCCTGTTTATTTCTTTGTCATAATCATCACCATTTGCCTGATATAGCTTTTTGGTTAAGGCTGTTAATTCATCAAACATTGCAGGTGCGTTTTCTTTGATACTGTGTCCTTGCTCGTGTCCGAAGAACGATAAAAGCAAACCGCCATCTGCGTTAGCTGATAACAAGATTTTGTTTGTACCTCGGAGCTGTTGACCGTTCAAATAACGCAAGCTCTTGTTGCCGTTACTGTCTGTGATTTCTTCTGCAAGGTTATCAACAACAATGACTTCTTGATTTGCGTTGCTTGCTCCAAGTTGTAACACTTTTAATTGAAATTTCTTTAATGTTCCAAGCTTTTCAGTTGTCCAATTAGTAACACCAATCCTTGTTTGTTTTTCTTTTAAACCAAGGCTTGTTATTTTCTGTATTTGCTCTGCCGTAAAGAATGAATAGTCCGTTTTGTATGTTGTCTTGATAACATCGGCGTGCGTTCCGAGTTCACCTTGCTGTTTAATTCTTTCAAAGGCTTTTGCGTGTTCGCTTGCCACCTCTTCGCCGTCATAAGTGTTTAATAATAGGTCGGCACTCTCGGCTGACATCTTCTTGTTAATTATGTGCTGATATAGTGTTTTTATATCGTTGTCTTTAATCTTTGACACAAAATCACTGTTGACTGTTAAAGTCTTGCCCGTGCTTGTTTCAACTGTTAAATTGCCTGCCTCGCCTTTGAAAATCTTACCATCTGATACAGTACCATCATCAACGGAATTATTACCTTTTATTCGCTCTGTCTTGCCGTTTATTTCGACCTCGGCATTAAGTATATCAATTTTGTTTGCGTTGCTGATATTAGCTTTTAATTTCTCTGTTTGCTCCCTCTTTTGTATCTCATCAGAGTAAACACCGAGAATGTTTTGCTTTTGATTTTCGGCAAGGTTTTTGCTTTTAAGTACTTTTGCCGTTTCTTGCTCCAGTCTTCCTATTTGTCTTTCTGTTAAGTCTGTGCCGTTTTTAACTGCTTTGTTTTGATACTTGCTTGCGAGCTTGTTTGCTGTGCTGTTTTCAGGTGCCGCTTGTGCTGCCTTTATTACTGCACTTGTTTGCCCTTGCTTTTTAATTTGCTTGCCCTGCTCGGTTGCACCCGTGGTTCTGTTATAGCCTTCTTGTGCTGCTCCGAGTGTGCCACCAATTCCCGAAGAAATACCACCTGTTAAGGCACCCATTACAAAGGCGCTTGCCGCCGTGTCCCCTAATTGCCTTAAAAAGTCTTTGTTCGATTTTGACCTTGCTTCTTCTTGTGAATAGCCTTCTGCCTGATAATTCGCTATTCTTTGTGAATTTTCACTTAATTCACCATTTATAAGGCGGTCGGTTCCCTCGTTGATTAAGTCGGTTAATACTTCGCCCGGCACCTCTGCCGCCGACTGCGATATTAGCTTTGTTGCAAATTCGCCTGCTTTGCCGACTATGGTATCTTTTAGGAATTTATTGCTGATGTTGCCTCGGATGTTCTCCATTGGTAATTGTTCGCCTACATACTCGGCAGCGTATGCAATAGCGGCATTTGCAATAATCGTTGGGAGCTTTGCGCCCTGTTCGCTTAAATCTTCGGCTCTATCATTTGCCGCACCCATATAAAGGGAGGTGGAACCAATGCTTGTATATGGCGAGGCGATACCTGCCGTGAGTGAGTTTGCTGTGCTTTCAACTACACCATACCAAAAAGCAAAATTATCATCATCGGAATGCTTTTCAAGTGCCGAGTCTCTCATTGTGTTAGATGTTTGCACGCCTGTATTTAACATTGAGTTCTCATCAAATCCAAGTGTTACACCGCCTGCCTTTTCCATCTGCAAGTTATCAACGGTATTAAACACCTTACCGAGTGCCGAGGGTATTGCTCCGTATACTGCTCCGGGTGCCTTTACTATTGCTTCCGTTATCCAGTGGTCACCTGTGTTGTCTGCTATAACCTGTTGCATCGGCTCGGCTTTCTGCTTGTTCTTGTTTCGCCTTGCCATTACTTGCATTGTGAGAATGTCTGCATCTGTCCAACCGTACTGTTCTTTTAATTGCTTTTTAACTTGTTCTTTCTGTGAGTAGCTGCCACCAAAAGCAAATAAATTTTCTATTGTTTCGGCTACACTGTTTGGAAGTGCGTTTAATAAATAATTTACTCCGTTGTTTGTGTTACCTGTGATTTTGTTTAATAACTCTTTTTCGTTATCCGACAAATTATTAAACTTGTTTTGTGCTTCCTCTTGTTGCCTTTTTTCTCTGTAACTTAAAGTGTTTTGTGGCATTATGTTTTTAACATCGTTAAATTCTGTTCGGGTTAATTGTGCAAGCCTTGACAACTTGCTTGCGTTCTCGTCTGTTTTGTATCTGTCGGCGGAACGCTCAAGCCTCCACTTGTCACCCTCTATTGTCTGCGTGGCTTTCTTTCGGCCCGTGGCAAAGTCCCTGAGCGTTTCAACCTCGCCTTGCTTCCACTCGTCACTACCGATTTCAGGTAACTTTGTTGTGGCATATGTTTTCTTGTTGCTCTTGATGTTTAAATCTTTCTTGTCCTCTGTGTCCTCTTTCATATTAACAGAGGTTGCCTTTTGGCCTGATATGTTTTCAAGGGTATTTTTTGCCGTTTTTGTGCCACTGCTTGTTTTTGCTTTTTCACTTGCTAATTCTTTCAAGAGGTCTGCGTCACTGCTCTTTTTCGGCGCACCATATTTTAAAAGAGGGTTACTATTACTTGTTCTGTTTGTGCTTGTTCTGCTTGCTCCTCTTATTGCACCCGTGTTGCTCTCCGAGGTTATACCCGCTCTTTTATTTGTTGTGGTGTTCGTCTTGTTTGTTTTAGCATTTGTTTTATTTGCTGTGGTGCTTGTTTTATTTGCTGTGGTGCTTGTCTTATTTACTGTGGTACTTGTTTTACTTGTAGTCTTTTTCGTTCCAAAATTTCCGCCACTTCCACCGTGAGTGCCTTTGGAAGTAGTTGTTGTTTTGCCTCTTACCTCTTTTTCCAAGTCGGCAAAGCTTTTTTTGTTTTCTGTGGTTTTTGTTTCGCTTCTTACTTCTTTTTCTAACTCGGAAAAACTTTTTTTGTTCGCCATTCGCCCACTTCCTTATTTGTAAATATATTTGCCTGTTTTCGAGTCTTTCCAAGTTAAATAATCTTTTACTTCAGCTTCGTTTAATGCTCCGTTATTATATAGGGCTTCTAACATTTTTTTGTCTTTAATCGGCCCGACATACCCACCTGTTGATTTGTTTGTTGTGGTTGATTTGTTTGTTGTGGCTTTAGTCCCTGTTGATTTTGCCGCTGATTTTGTTGCCGCTGATTTTGTTGCCGTTTTAGTGCTTGTTGACTTTGTTCCTGAAGACTTTGTGCTTGAAGATTTAGTGCTTGAAGATTTAGTGCTTGAAGACTTTGTACTTGCTGTTGTTGTGGTTGGTGCGTTCTTCATATTGAATTGTCTTTGTTCTTCTGCAAGGTTTGCATCAAATTGTCTTTGCTCTTCTGCAAGGTTGTTCTTGTACTGATACAAGTCAAGACCAAGGCCTGCAAGGTCAACACCTGCGTTTATACCTGTACTTGCCAAGGAACCGCCAACTCTCATTCCCGTTGTTGCAAGGTCTGTTGCGGCACTAACGCCCATGTTGACATAATTATAAAGCATTTGTTGTCTGAATTGTGCTTTCTCTTCGTCAAGCTGTGCTTGCCACTGCTGATTTTGAATTGCTTGATTTCTGTAATCTGTCCAGTAGTTTCTATCTGTTTGCCAGGCGGCAAGGTTGTCAATGTACTTGTTCCATTCTTCTTCGGTCATGTTAGCGACTTTGTTGTAGTAATAATCTCTGTTATTCTGCCACTCGGCAAGCTCGTTTTGATATGCATTTTCAAGTGCTGAAAAATTACTTAATGCATTGCTTTGATTTGTTTGGAACCGATTTAATGCATTATTTTCAAGGTCGGGAATTATATCCGTCATCTCTGCTATTGCGTTTTGGTAGCTTTGTTGTGCCGCCTGCTGTGAATAGCTTGAAGCATAACCGCCTGTAAGGTTTGACGTTGCTCCGAGTGTTTCTTTCATTCCGAGCGTTGCGTTTCTTTGGTACTGTGATTTAATACTGTTCCAAAGCGGATCGCTTTCAACATCGTATTTAAACTCACTGTATTTCTCTATATTGTCAAGTGCCGCTTGTATTCTGTCATCATATTTTGCTGATACATTGTCTTTTTGACTTTCAATATTAGCAAGGTCTGTTTTTGCTGTTGTCAATTCCTCACTGTCGGCATATTCGGGTCGGCTTGTTTCTAACTTATCGAGGTTTGTGTCTGCCTTGCTTTGGTCGGCTTTGTAGGCTCTTGTGTTTGCACTGCTCTTTATAGCTGAGCCGAGAAGGGTATAGCCCGGTATGTTATCTGCGTACTTGTCCGCAAAATTTTCGTACGAGGTTGTTGCGTTGCTTGCCGCATTTGATATTGTATTCTTTGCCGCCTGAACACTGTTTGAAATGTTCGTTTTTGTGTTCTGCACACTTTTGGACACATTGTCCGAAAGGTTCTTTACCGCCGAGCTTATGTCATAGTTGCTCGATTTCTTTTTAATAAGTGCCATTTAATCACTCCTTATAAGTCTTTAAAAATGTTATCAATTATGCCTGCCCAAAATCCTGCCATTGCGTCAAGTGTCTTTGCAAAAATATCGCTATCTTCTACCGCCTCAAATATCTTATCAATAATACCTGTAAATTTGGTGCTGTCCTTTACCTTGTTCTTCCAGAAGCCTAAAATATTAGATAAAACATCTACGCCCTTGTCTATATAATAATCACTTAAGGCGGTTTCTAAGTTTTTTTTTACATCTTCAACATACTTGACTGTCGCAAGAACATTTTGCTCTATTGTTTCACTGATTATCCAGTCTGCTCGTCCTGTATATTCTACTACATTCTGGTCGGTTAATAACGAGTGGGTGTGGTTTGTGTAGCACACCCCCGTGTCAGCTGTTCCTACTGCGCTCACTGTTAAATAGCCGGTCAACGGGTAGCCTGTTGTTGTTGGTAGAATTATACTCTCGCGGTGTCCCATGTTTTCAATCTTGCCCACTGGGAGGTCTGTTCCTGATATTGCCCTTGACGTAAGTGTCATCTTGCTCGTGTCTTGTGCATCGTTTGTTGCTACAATAAAGCCTGCTGAGTTATCATTAAATGTTCCGTCTGCGTTTATCTTGCCGTGGCTGTGTACACCTTTGGCAAGGTCGGTTTCTGCTCCGCCTATGCCTGTTACCTCTGTGCCGTTCAAAGTTAACACTGGTGTTATTACCTTTGCGTTTGTCTCTATTTCGTTATCAACGTTTAACTTCCAAGCACAATCGAGGGTATTTTCTTTTGTAGCGAAGCCTCCAAATTTTGCACCTTTGCCGCCTTCCATTAAATGAAATGTTGTGTCTTGCGTTCCAAGTGTTGCCGTTAAAGTGTTTGTTGTTCCTGTGTTATCCGTTATTGTGATTTCAAGCGTTGCATAATCTGTAATAAGAAAATCAATGCTTGCTCCGTCTTTTTCAAACGGCTTGTTTATCCATTCTATTTTTAGTTCGTTTGCTCCGAAGGTTACATAACTTGAAATATCAACATCTGTTTTTACAGTGCCGTTAATTGTTAGCTTTGCCGTATAACTTGTAAATTCTGTATTCACGCAAGGAGCAACACTTATTTTTGCCGTTGTGTTATAGCTTGTATCTTTTTTAGCGTTCTTCGGTAATAGCTTTGTGCCATCTGCGTCGTTTCGGTAAAATTCCGATACACTTAATACAGGCGCTATATATCTATTTACCGTTATATTTTGCAAGGTTGTTCTTATAACATCGTTATCAGTTGTTACCGTTGCACCAATTGTATAAGTCCCCGAAGTTTCAAAAACATCGCTTGTAAAATTACCCGTGTAATAATTACCGCTTAATGCAAGGCTTATTTCTGTCTCGCTACTGCCGTTTATGCTTATGCCTTTTATTTTAGCTTTATTTGCCGTGTAATAGTCCGATTTAGGCACTTTTACAGTGCCTGTAATATAAGATAACCCCTTGTCAAATAAAACCGGATTTGTGCCGTTTTTTGCGTGATTTACTGTTTCAATGATTACATTGCTCGGTGTTAGCTGACTACAATATAATTTTATTGTGGTAAAGATTTGTACCGTCTGTTCGCTCTGCCAGAAGTTTTTTTCTTGCTTGCCGTCAAATAAGAGTGATACTGTCTTGCCGTCCGAGCTTGCCGAACACAATTTTAAAAGTTTGGTGAAATTCTCTGTTCCAAGTGCCGGAAGTGTTAAAAGGTACGAGCCTGCCTTCCTAAAGTCACTTGTGTTTCTTAATTTCTCTTGACTTACTTTTTCATCAATTACAACTGTTGTTGTGCCGTCTGTAATTAATACATTGTAATACCAAGGCTTTTTAATTATTGTGTCCGACTCATAAGGCAAATAAGTTTCCACCGATATTCCCGCAATAGGAATTTTTATGACTCCCGAAGGAGCTGTTGCATAATAATAAATTTGTGCCATCTTATGCCTCCCAAGTGAATGTTATACCGTTTACCATCTCAATTCGATAATGACCAAAATATATATAATCTTGTATTTTAACCTTGCTTATAACAAGCTCTTCACCCGTAATATATGCTATTTCTTTGTTGTTCTCATAGAACGATAATTTACCGCTTTCGACTACCACCTTCAAACCACTGTTGCCAAGATCACCTATTACAATACCATAGTGAGTGCCTGTCCCTATTTCATCACTTATATTGCCCGTCTTAATGTATGCCGCCGAGGTCTGCAATTGTCCGTTTATTTCTGTTATCGTTTGATATGTTTCAGTGGTAGATAAAGCGTTTTCAACCTTTGTTTTGAAATAATCGTCTGTGTATTGTCCGAGTTGATTGCTCACGGCTGTTATACTGCCTTGCAAGGTTGACGTGGTTGTTTCGAGCTGTTCTGTTATTTCGTCTGCCGTCTTTAGTATGCTTTGTTTTAGTTTCTCAACTGTGGTGGTTATATCTTTTTCAATCAATTCTTTTGTGTCGGAGCTTAAATTTATTGCGTCTTGTGTTTCAACTGTAAAATTGTCAAGTTCAAGATTATTCAATATTACCCTTAATTCATCATTAAGTTCATATAAATACTGCTCCATCTTTTTTAATTTTTGCTCTTGCGTTAGGTTATTGAAAGAAGGCACATTACAGTTTATTACCAACGTTTCTCACCTCGCTTGTGTATTCTCTGTATTTGCTTATAAGGTATATTTTGCAATCGCCATAACCAACGATTTTCATTTTGTAGTGGTCCACCTTTGGCGTGTGAATAGGTATTGTATAGCACCCTTTTCTTTTCTTTTCTATGGTGTCTACAAGCTCCCATTCTCCACTACTGTCATATTGCATATATATTTTAATTTTTGTGTCGGCATTCATTGTTAGCCTTAATTGAAAGTCTTGATAATACTTATAGTCGGGTTCTTGTATTCCTATATCGCCCGTTTCGGCTACCCATTCAAAATTATCTTCCTCTGTTGCTTTAAGACCTCCGTCATAGTTTTCAAAATCTGCAACATATAAATCATTGTTCCCATCAACAAAATACATTATGCCCTTATTTTCGCAACAAAATCTGAATTGCGTGTTGTCCTCTTCTTCCCATACTCCAAGCAATTCATCATATGAAAATAAGTGCCATTCGCCTTTTTTGTCTTGCATTGAAATATAATACTTGTCACCAAGTCTGCCACCGACTCCGTTCTTGTATGTTACCCCTCCGAAGGTTGAATATATCCCCGAAGGATTGCCACCTGAATACTGACAAATACCATTCTTACTTAAATAATAAAGTGTTTCGTTTACAATTACGGCTGACTTGCCACTGCCCTGTGAAATACCTCTTGCCGCTACATTTGTTATTTGATAATTTGAAGGCTTACTTCCGTATATCTTGTGTATTACATTCTCTTTGAAAAATATTACATAGCCATTGTGCACCGTTGCACCTGTAAAGGCTCCATCGCTGCCAAGGCTTAAATAATAGCTGTCTTGACTTGTTCCCATGAATTGTGACCAGTTTGTTGGATCACCCTGAGCACAAGCATAAATTTCATTTACGGTGTTATCCCATCTGCAACCCCACAGCCTGTTTTCACTCTCAACAACAAAATCGAGTTCAGGCATTGACCTGCTGACTGTTACCGTTCCCGTTACTGTTTGCGGTGTATAATCACTTAATATTGCCGTCAATAATATCCAATCATCACTTAAAGCCCATATAACAAACGAGCCGTTTAATTCTGCTTTGTCAAGGCCTGTTATATCCACTGCATCGTATAGCTTAAACCCCTTGCCGATCCCGTCTGCTTTTACTTTTATATAGGTTGTTGCAATACTGCTCCACTCTTGCGTCTGCGAAGAAAATACTTTCAATACGGGTGTTTCTCCACTGCTGTCAAGCCAATACTCGCCGTTTGCCGGCTCTGTTGGTGGTGTTGTTGAAGGCTCAACATCATAATTTGCACCCGTTAAGGTTGATAAATAATAATATATTGTGCTGTTTTCTTCTGCTTGCCATCTGTTGTTTATATATGTTACTCTTTCGCTGTCCGATACGACCGAAGAGGTATTATACATAATTTTGTCGGGAAATATTACTATATACGCACCCATTGTTAACATTGTGCGTTCCCCACCATCTGTTATCGGCATCTTGAATTTTGCAACACCATTATAATAAAAGGTGTCACCTGTGCCGTCATTCTGCACCCAAGCTACTGCCTCGCTTGCTATCAGCCCTTTACAATTCGGAATGTTCCTTATAAAGCCTCTTTTCTTTCTCGGTGATAATACCGGGTAATAATCTGCCGTTAAATTTTTTGTGTTATAAAATTCTGTATCACCTATTACGAAGTTATGATTTCGCCCTGCAAAGGTGGTTTGCGTTTCCTGATACTTGCCTATATTTGTTACTTGTGGGATATTCATTTTTACCCCCCTTTATATTATCTTTATTGAATCGCGAAGCGGTAAATGTTCCCTGTTGTAATGTGCCATATAATTTGAATAAATTGCATAATATGCCGCCGTGCTTGAATTGTACCTTTCATAATCTTGATTATATAAATCTATCTTTGCTTGAATATATGGTATATATAATTCATCATAAGGTGCTGAAATTAAAAGCTCCGTTCCTCTGTCTGTTGCTTCGTTGTATCCCAAAAAACGAAAATCCTTGCCGTCTTCGTGTTTCCTTATTACCTCGTCTGCCACTTGCATATCAAAGTTTGAAAGCCAAGTTACTTTTATATCTTCGTCTACCTTGTTTGGCTTAAGCATATCCGCCGTTCTTATTGCCTGTTCTATCGTCATATAATCCACCTCATATAATTAAAAGGGGACAAAGGTTTTTGCCCTTGCCCCCCCTGTGGGCGTTAAGCCCGTGTATTTAGTCTTTTAATCTCATATCGTTTACAATATTATCCACCGAAGCCTGTTGCATTTCCATCAATTCAATGACTTCTTTTACGTCTTTCGGCACTTCAACGATTTTGCCCGTCTGTACAAGATAATTGCCTTTAGGTGTTCCTATAAAACGTTCTGTATCATCTCGGCTTTCAGGTTTAATATACACGGTATAACGCTTCTTTTCTGCCATTGTCAAGCCACCTTTCTATTAGTTAGCTTTTGAAATTTCGCTGCCCATTGTTGAACCGCTTTCGTATCTGAGAAGATATTCCTGGTGAAGAATAACGGCACCCTTGTAGGTTTTCCAGCCAACGGAACCACGCTGATTAAGTGCATCGTTGCCGCTACCAAGAGGTTTAGCAATGAATTCTACACCCTGACCACCGAGGTCAACAACACCGTAAGCTTCATCGCCTGCAATAAAGAGTGTTGAGAAAACAGCACTGCCGTCTTTACCGGTATTGCCGGCACCGACTTTGGTATCTTTTGCAATAGTTGCAGCCTCTGCAAGTGTTATCTTAAGTGTTGCACTGCCGTTGCAAGCTTCGTTTGAAGCTACCTGATACCTCTTGTCACCGAATACAAGGTATTTGTCTGCAAGTTCGTTTGCCGCAATTGTTGCCTTATCTGCAAGAGTAATTGTTACCGCTGTTGCATTTGATACGGCTGCGGCTACTGTGCCTGCTGTTACTCCACCGGCAATTTCGCCCTTGAAGATTTTAGCTTCGGAGGTAGATACAAACCTAACACCACCGATTTCGCCTACTTCGCCTTTCAACATGTTTTCCGGCTTTGCATAGCTCATTACATCTTTCCACATTCCATCGGGAGCGCCCATCATAAGGTCATAAATAACATAAGGGTGAGCTATGGCTACAAAGTAACCGTCCTTTGTAGGAGCATTAGCCGCTTTAAGAATAGCAGCCATTTTGAATACGTCTTTAACTGTAATCACTGCGGAGCTGTCAAGTTCTGCACGGCTTGAAACATCGGCTGCATTTGCTGTGCCTGCGTTCTTCTGTGCGAATCTAACATTAGAACCGCCGTTAATGATTTCTCTAACCACTGTATCGCAAGTAAGGCCAGCCTGCTCAGAGAGGGCAACGGTCATTTCGGATACAATAGGGTCAAGTGCTGTGAGTGAAAGTTTATCGGTATAACCGAGCCATTTACCATACTGTTCAACGTCTGCGTAAATAGGAACAATTGTCATTTTGCTTGGGTCAGGTGTTACACCTTCTACAATAGCGCTTGTTGCTTTGGGAAGTGATTTTCTATATCTGAATTCTGCCCTATCACCTTTTCTTGCGGGAATAGGAGCTGATTTACCAAACTGCTCGTGAACAAGTTTCGGACCTGCTTTTCTTATGAGCTGTTCGGTATAGAATGTTTTCATTTCAGCGGACAATCCGTCTGTGCCTTGATACTCGCCACTTGCTGATGGTGTACCGGGTACATAATCAACATTGTTAGCGACGTTTGCTGGGTCAATGTACTGTTCTGTGCCGTGATAATCTGCGGCAAAAAGTTGTAAGTTAATCATTATAAAACCTCCATTCTGCAGGCTTTATTCGGTCACCTGAAAGTTATTACCTTGCCGTGCCTCGCCTGCTCAATATAATCTTCCATTTGCTTGTCGGTGAGACCTCTTATATTTAAGCTTGAATTTATAGGTGCCTGATTTGATTTTATGCCGCCTTCGGTCGGTCTTACACCGTTTGCCCTTATATCATTAGCTATTGCTTGTTTGGCTTTCTTTGTTGCATCTTCTGCAACTGTGGCGGTAATCTTTTCCATGTTTAGCACTTTGTAAGCCGTTTCAACGTCTACACCGCTGTTTATCATTGTTTGAAATTGGCGGTTATTATTGTACTCGTCCCAAAAATCAAAATCATTATCATTGAATTTTGTTTTTACATTTTCGGCTTGAGTATTAAAAAACGTTGTCAACTGTTCACGGCGCTCTTGCCTTTTCATTTCTTCAAGCTCTTGTTTCGCCTTTTCGCCTTCGAGGTATGTTCTATACTGTTCAACGGTCATATTGTTCTCATATGCCGCTTCTTCAATATAGCTGTCATCATCATTTACGGCTTGTGCAAGTGCCGCAATGTCCGATGGGTCAATACCATACTTTGCACCGAGTAAAGCATTTATTTCGGCATTTGATTTTACTTGTGCTTCAAGGTTTTTGGTTTCCTTGAATCTCTTGTCAATAATGCCTTGTGTCCTCTTTGCAAAAAGGTCTTTATATTTGCCCTTAATTGCTTCCTCAAATTCTGCTTCGAGGTCTATTTCAGGGCTTTCTTGCGGGTCGGCGGCACCCTCTGCTGTTTCTGCTGTTTCGCCCGTTGTTGCCTCTGCTACTTCGCCTGTCTCACCATCGGCGAATAATTGCAAAGTGCGTAAAAATTCATTTAACATTGTCTGCATCGTCCTTTCCGAAGTGCCAGTTATTTTCTAACATCTTATATTATATTTAATTTTTATAAATTATGTAACCCACTTTCACTTGATTTCCGCCGCCGCTTGCGTGTCCTCTTTGGCTTTGTCCACTGTTGGGTGCCCACTGTCCTCGCTCATTTCACCCGTGCTTGACATTGAAGAAAGTTTTGCTTGTCCTGTTAGATTGTTTGCGTCAATGCCAAGTAAGCCCATCTGCGCAAGCTGTACTGTGTAATTAGTACCTTTCAGCTTGTCAAGCTCTTGTGCCATCGGTACAATAAGGCTTTGTATCTGTTGTAATTGCTGATACATTGTTCCGTTCTGTTGTATTCTTTCAATGATTTTTTCCTTGTTTTCAATATCCATCATCTCAAGGCAAGCGAGGGTTTGGTCTGTGTTCTGCGGGTTGAAAAATCCCATTGAATAGAAATTTAACATATCTTGATTATTGGCAACTCGGCTGAACGGGTTTTGCTTATGTGCTCTAATCTTGATGTCAAAAATCGGCAACCTTTCACCTATTGTCCGTCCAAAATAATCAACCTGTGGTTGCGCTTGCATTGTTGAATTATTAAAGTTAACATACTGTTGCTCGCCGTTCTTGCCTGTTATTCGGAAGCACCTTTCAGTATTGTAAAACTGCCTTATCAATTCAATTACAAGCTCTGTTATCTCTTCATATGCCGAATATGAGCCGTTTATCATATCACGGCTTGTCTTGTTACCGGCTTCTTGTAATGCCGCTATTGCCGCACCACTTGTTACACCACTTGCCGTTGAACCGTTGCTGAAATCTCTGTTGCTACCTGTTTCTTTGAGTTCGTCAATCTTTCGGTCAAGGGTTGCCACAACAACATCCGGCATTGCTGCCGTTGTTATTTCTGTTGCCGTGTTATCATTGAAAGAACCATCAATTGTGTGCACAATCGGGCTTGTCCAATCGGTAAATTCTTTCATGTTTAACTTTGTATCATTTGATACAATCCATCGTTTAGTTGCACACTGTTTTGCGTTTATTAATATTGCGTTGTTTAATATATCAACCTGTTCTTGGCTGTCTTTGAGTTTGTCAATATAGCCGATACCCGTTGGTCTGTTTTCTTGCGGAAATAAGACATCTAATACATAAGGATATTTACCGTGGTCATACAAGCCTTTAACGGCTGGAGGCTCTGCTAATATGTTACCTTGTCCATCACTCGCTATTTGCGTTTCGTTCTCTGTTGCATAAAGTACCTCGTCACCACAGAATTTAACATAATGTAAGACCGTTTTGCCTTGGCTGTTTGGCTTCTTGTAATACCACTCAATAACGGTTGATTTGTCTTTTGTGCTGATATTATCGTCAAGAATAAATTTTTTTGTTTCGTTCTCTGCCGTTGCTCCGAGCTTACCTTTCAATTGTGGAAATTGCAATTCAAGGTTTACATTGTCCTCTATTGATACCACAAACAAGTTCGGACTGTCTTGTATATTTTCAATACCCGGTGCCCAAAATAGGTTTAAAATGTTGGCTTTCTTTATTGCAATATCACCAAGGCCGTTCAAAGCGTTGTGGTCAAAGAATACACCATAAGCGGCAGTGCCGTATTTAACTTTAGCCCAAGTATTTTTATCATATACTTTTTTAAATTTGTTTTGTTCGAATACAACAGGAATAATACTCGATAATACTTGCGCAGTGTCTTTATCACTTATTTCCCTTGGCAGAACTGTCGCTTCCGGGTAGTTATCCATAAAATCCGCGTGTTTATTGCTTAATACATTAAATAACCAACTGCTCCGATACACTCGGTCAACACCAATTTGACCCTTCGGCGGTCTTATTTTGTTGTTATACCATAGGTCGTTTTCAACTATGATTTGGTCGGCAAGGCTTTTTCCGTGTTTATACTCTTGTAAAATCTCTCTTGCGTGGTTGATTTGTTCAAGGCCTATTGAATTACCTCGTTCTTGTGTTTTTCGGTTTAGCTCTTGTATCTGGCTTTCTCTGTCCTGTTGCTCCGCTTGCACCATCAACCTGTCTGCCTGTAACATTCTTCGGTCTGTTTCGGTCTGTCTGCTGTTATCCTTTTCTGCTTGCGTCATAATCTGCTCAACCTGTGCTATGCGTTCATCATTGTTCATATTCTGCCCCCTCTATCAATTGAATATAATCGCCGTATTCATCAACTATTTTTTCAATTGCGTTTGAAAAGTTATAAATAAATCGTTCGCTTTCGTATGATTTAATGAATTTAAATTTTGCTTCGCCCTCTGCAATTGTGCTTATTCCGTTAAGCTCCGAGCAGATCTCATCCGTTAGTATTACCATACCCGTTACGGCGGCGCAAACTATATCTTTACCCTTTGGAGCGTATTCGGCGTGACCTTCTAATTTTATTATGTTTTCTTCTTCTGTTTCATATATTCTAACCGTTATCATACTAATACCTCGCATATATATTGCGGTTTGTTTCATTTATCTGGTTTAACGGGTCTGCTATTATATTAGGTGTTCCCTCTGTCGGATATGTCGGCTTAATAGGTCTTGCCATACAGAAATAACGGAAACTATCTGCAAAGTGGTCTTCTTGTGACGTGTCAAGGTCTTCCATCTTTGTGGTGGAATACATTAGCAAAGGCAATGTTCTTATTGCGTGGCGGCAAGTGTTAAAGAAATAAACCATCGGTTTGTTCTGCTCATCGAAGGCAAGCCTATAGTGGCACTGCATCCAGCCGTTAATCCTTGAATGGTCTGCCGGTGAAAAATACACTTGGTACTTTTCTGCTATTTCTGCAATGCTTTCGCCCGTGTCCGTTCCCCAGATAGCCGGGTCTGCTATTCCTTCAATGTGCTTTCCTCTTAACCATCTATGGCTTGTTTCTATTCTGCGTATTTCTTTGAATACCTCGTGTGGGTTCATTTTTAAGCCTTGATTAGGTTGTCCTGTACATCCGTAATACTGTAGAATTAAATAAGCTCGACCATCGTAATCAATTGCCCACCAATCACACGAAAACGGCTTGTTATATCCCCAGTCGAATGACCTGTATATCTTCCAGCCTGTTTTAATTTCAAATGGCTCTATAACGTGAGTGCCGACTCTATCTTTATAATGTTCCGGCAAATTTCTAAATTCTTCAAAAAATTGACCCTCGAACACGTCCCACTGACCATATAACCACGCTTTTCTTTTTTCGGGGGGTAATGCTTCAAGCATTTTAATATAATCAGGGTTGTTTTCTAACAATACTTTGTTGTCATATACAAGTGATTGAATAAATACATAATCATCAGGGTTTTCACCCTCTTTAAAAGCTCGGTCAATAAATAATCGTTTAATATAGCTGTGGCCCGCTCCGCCTGGGTTGCAAGTGTAGTATATTCTTTTTGGAAAGTTGTTCACACCTCTGTTCGTGGCTGCTATGGTCAACATCTGATACTCGGTCAAGTTCGTTGCTTCGTCAAAGAATATAATATCCCACTCTGTACCCTGATACCGAGTCAAGTCTTTATCATTGGAGCAATAGCCGAAAGTAATAGTTGACCCGTTTGGAAATGTCAATCGTTTGTTTTTGTCATTGTAATTGCAAGTATTAGCAAGCTCCAACCTTAATATTTTAATGTGGTTTTCTTCAAGTTCGGGATAGGTGGAACGGATAATAAGTATTTTTATTCCCGAAAAATTCAAGCATAACAATTTTGCCTTCATCCGAACGGCCCACGATTTTCCACCGCCCCTCGCACCGCCGAAAGCGACATAACGAGCCGTACATTCAAGGAATTGACGTTGTTTATCGTTTGGCTGTTCGTTTAGCTTTATTTGCTCCAATTTTCAAAATCTCCCTTGTCAATAACAAGTTGTATCTGTTGTGGATCTGCTCCGTGTGCAACACCTTGTAATATGTTCACAGCCGTTTCAAGTGTTTTTGTCAATGTATGAAGTTTGCTTGCTTGTATGTTTGAACTTGCTATATAACCGCTTTCTGTTTTTTCTGTTATTTCAACCGTGTTTCCGTCTTCATCTGTTGCTATTCTTCGCTCTTGCTTTGTCTTGTTATATTCTTTCTGCGTTATCTCTTGTAAGGCCTTTGAGGTTATGGCTACAATGTCGGCGGCTTGCTTGTAACATTCGGATAATGCATCGGAAATAATGTCACTCTGTTTTTCTATCACCTTTTCGTCTGTTTTTTCTGCTATTCTCTCAATTGTTTTTTGTCGCTTCTTTTCCCTTTTTTCACGCCATCCGCCATCTTTGATTTTCTTGTATAGGTAATCTTCGGAAACTCCGTATTTTTTAGCAATTTCTCTTGGTTTTTTGCCGTTAACAAATTCTTTTTCTACCTTTAACCATATGCTCTTGTCAATCAATGTTATCAACTCCGGATGTCTCTGCCTCTTTCAAGGCTTTAACTTGCTTCAAGGCTATGTCTAATTGTTCTTTAATCGTATCAGCGTAGTCCTTATAAGCTTCTATTTTCTGTTTCTCTAACATAATGGTGTTCATTAAGCTTTCAATAATAAGGTCATTCTGTTCTTCGGTGTATTTCATTTTTTTCTTCCTCTCTGTACTGTTCATATAATAGTTTTCTAATCTGGCAGGGCGCGTTTGCTTTTTCGCAGTTCTTTTCTTTCCACTCTTTTATGCTCCGAGGGTCTGCCCGGACGGCATAGTGCTTGCCTTCACAATAAATACTTGTTCCTCTTGTATACTTGTAGAATGGGCACCATATTCGTGAGTCGGCATAGGTTGAATACTTGCTCAATTGCTCACCACCTTTTTATTTTTATTATAACATTTTTTTCTTTTTTTGTAAAATAAAAGGTTTATAATAAATTATATAAAAATTTTTCTTGTAATGTAACCCACAAAATCCCCGGAATAAACCGGGGATTTTTTTATTCGTGGAAGCTTAAACAAATGCCGTTTTTCTCTTCTCTTAGATTGTTTGTGTCTATTGCATAGTGGCAACAGGGGAGTGCTGATAACTGATTTGCTCTTTTACTGTATACCGATTTTTTTGTAAATCTTTCTCCGTTGTTCATTCTCTTCCAGTACTTGCATCTAATACATTGACTGTAATATGGATATTCATCCATTGTTTTGCTCCTTTCTAATTCCGTAACCACTGAGGTAGTAATTGTCATAAGCTTGCTCTCTGAAATCGTTGTAGACCTGTTCGTTTATCTCTCGGTCTTCATCTTCGCCTTTTTCAATCCTTTGAAGGCTTCGCTTGTATGCGTCAATTACTTTTTCTTTTAAGTTTAATTCAAGGCAATATAATTTTGTCACTTGTTCAAGTTCTTGCTTTATTAGTTCTGATTTTTTCATTTTTTAAATCTCCTTGAATGTTATTTGTTCTTCTTTGTCAAGCAAATTGAATTTCTTAATTGTTGCTTCTGTTGTAAAGATTTTTTCCTTTGCTTTCCGGTAGTGAGTGCCACTGGTTACTAGCACGCCTTTTTCAATTTGTGCTATTTCGATGAATGGCTCTGGCATCTGATACTCGGAAATAAATATATTATCTTTAGCCTTCGCCCAGTTATAAAATTGTTCATGGTCAAAGCCTCCGTAACTCCCACAATCCGTTCCCTTGTAGGGTAATGTAAATCCTTCTTCCAAGGCTCTATTTCTTTGGAATATAGATAACTTTTACCACTGTTTCCAAAGCTCCAGCAATATTTTATGTACGGGTCTTTTTCTTCTTCTGCGAAAAATGTTTCTCGGTCAATCCATCTTGTTTCGTTGCTATATTCTCCGTTTATTGCCTTTTTAAATAAATCAATTATCGGAGCTTTGTCGTTCGCAATATATTTTTTATATTTGTTTTTTAACATCGCACAATGCGTGATGGAACACCCACCTGCAAATAAATCGACAAGCGTTTCTGCGGCGGGTAGTTGTTCGACTACCCACTCCGCAATTTTATTCTTTGACCCCTGATAACCAAGTCCGTATCTCATTCAGTACCTCTTTTTTCCGTGATATAAAAGCCTTTCAAGTCTGATACCTGAAATATTGCTTTTATTTCTTCACCATCATAAAAAATTATTAAATCTTCTGTTCTTTCAACCTTCGTGCAAGAGATATTGATATAATGGTCAATGCAATACGGGAATATTATTGCCCTTGTCATTTTTGCTCCACCTTTTTTCTTATTTCGTAGTAATACCAATCATCAACAAAGCTGCCGATACTTGAATTCTCGTATAAGTTTGAGTGCTTGTCAAAATGTTCTGTGCCTATTTTTTGCCTATATAACCACGCAAGTTCTGGAGAAATGATTTTAAATTTGTATTTTCCAATTTTAAAAACATCTCCGATTTTCAAACTTGAATTTTCAAGGTTGAAAATTTCTAAAGCAGGTCGAACGGCTTTACCTCTGAAGTTTTCACCGGGATAAATATCAAAACCATATTTATAAATATTGCCATCTTCTTCAACGCAAGCAACATAACCATCATAACCGGGAGAACGTAACCACCAACAATTATAATATTTTCTTTCTTCTTTAGTTAATAATTCTTCTGCTTCTTCGGTGCTTAACAGTATTGCACCCGTTATCCCAAGGTTTTCTTTTGTGTAGACTTTAAAAATGTATTGCATTTCTTCATCTCCCTCTTCTTCGCCTGCGTCTGTTTCTCGCTCCGTGATAGCCTTTATCAGGTTTCAGTAACATTTTAAAAAAACCTTCGGTCATTGCTCCGCCTATAAATAAGGCTGCGTCAAGTCCATTGTTTATTTTTGGTTTCTTTGCCATTGTTATTTTTCCTTTCTTGCCGTCAAATTTGCGTTTTAACGGCTTTTTATTTCTTTTTGGTATACTTATATACCTAAACATTAAAACGGCTTTATTTTGGCTTATTTCCCCGTACTACCTATTCCGTTGCTTCCTCTTTCGGTATCTGCTAACTCTTCAACAAGTTCGAGCTCAGGCTTAACGATAGGAATAATAACAAGCTGGCTTATCTTGTCACCCTTGCTGACTGTGTAAGGCTTTTTGCCGTGATTATATACTTTGATTAGTATTGGCCCGGTGTAGCCTTCGTCAATTACTCCCTCTGTTAATAAGCTGTGTTTTGCGTTCAAGCCACTCTTGCTTTTTATAAACCCTGTTGTGTTTGGTGGTAGTTCAATGTGCACTCCTGTATCAAACATTCTTGCCGTATGTGGTGGAATGGTTTTTTTGTGCCTTGCGTAAAGGTCAAGGCCTGCATCGGCTTCGTGTGCTCTTGTCGGCATGATTGCCCCGTTATCAAGTTTAATTTTCATTGTGTTTTTTCCTTTCGTATTTTAGCGGTTGTTTGTTTGTCTTTTCTCGGTATTCGCTGATACTGTAACTTGCTGTTTCTTGCAATGTATTTTTTGCGTTTCGTTCTTCGTCTTTTCGTATCCAGCTTATTAGGGTTGCATAGTGTGATTTATACTTTTTTCCCGTGCTTGCAATATAGGCTGATAATTTTTCAATGTAGTTATCTGCTTGTGGTGTTCTTGCTCTGAGCTTTTCAAGCTCGGCTTTGGATAATGTTACATTTTTAAATTCACCATATAATATTATATTATTTATTATTTTGTTATTTGTTTTATTTGTTTTACTTATTTTTTCTTTTTCTTTTATCCCACTCTTTTTATTTGAGTTTGATATATTAGTATTTGATATATTAGTACTTAATATATTAGTATTTAATTGTCCTTGATTTTCTAGGCCTAGATTTTCTAGGCCTAGATTTTCTAGGCCTTGTTTTTCTAGGCCTAGATTTTCTAGGCCTAGATTTTCTAGGCCTTGTTTTTCTAGGCCTAGATTTTCTAGGCCTAGATTTTCTAGGCCTTGTTTTTCTAGGCCTAGATTTTCTAGGCCTAGATTTTCTAGGCCTTGTTTTTCTAGGC
>CAVHYZ010000006.1:11450-38765 GCA_963640495.1 Acutalibacteraceae bacterium | reverse complement strand
TTGTTCTTGTGCCCACAACAATAATTTCATCTGTTGCCTCAACAAGCACTTCGCTGTTGCAGATGCCGTTGAATGTATCCCGCAGATGACTCAAGGCGTACTCTATACGATTTTCAGCGCTATTAAAAACTTAATACAACTATAAAAGCTAAACAGGGCTGTCGTGCAAGCGGCAGCCCTGTTTTTAAATTTTTTAACACTGCCGTAATATGATTTAATAAAAAAACGGCAGTTATTTTTTTATGTCTAATAAATGTTCTTTTTTTCATTTTTACAAAAATCCTTGTAATATTGAGAAAATCATCGATAATATATAAAAATATATGAATTAAATTCTGTATTGCGTTCTATTTAAATTTATGATATAATTCCTGCATATTTTTTTGGGAGATGAAATTAATGATAGCTTCTCAAGTAGCAGCATTCGTACTATATTTTATACTTATGCTGGGTATCGGTGTCTTTTTCTTTTTTAAATCAAAGGGAAAAGGCGGAGAAAAAGACTATTTCCTTGGCGGTCGTGAAATGGGTCCCTGGGTTGCCGCAATGAGTGCACAAGCCTCTGATATGAGCGGTTGGCTTCTTATGGGCTTCCCCGGCAGTATTTTTGCTTTCGGTATGGGCAAAGTTTGGATTGGACTCGGCCTTGCACTCGGCACAGCTGCAAACTGGATTTTTGTTGCTAAAAGGCTTCGTAAATTCTCTGTTGCCGCAAATGATTCAATTACTGTTCCTCAGTACCTTTCAAACCGTTTTCTTACAAAAGGAAAAGCACTTCAGGTAATTAGCGCAGTTATTTTCCTTGTTTGCTTTACTGTTTATGTTGCATCCGGGTTTTCAGCCGGTGCAAAAGTATTTGTAAAAGTTATTCCTCAAATCAGCGAGCCTACTGCTCTTATAATTTTTGCGGTTGTTCTTATTGTATATACGTTCCTCGGTGGATTTAACGCTGTTTGTTGGACTGACTTTTTTCAAGGCTCTATGATGCTTGTTGCAATCCTTGCAGTTCCCATTATGATTGTTACAAACGATGAATATGAATGGTCAAAGGTAATTACGGATTATGTAATGCAGGATGGTACTATCAGTTCGTTTAATGCAAATCCTTTTTCAGCAAGCTGGCAGGATATTATTTCAGGCCTCGCCTGGGGCCTCGGATATTTCGGTATGCCTCATATTCTTGTTAGATTTATGTCTATAAAGAGCAATAAAGCTGTTAAAAAATCAGCTGCTATCGGTATAGTTTGGGTTATTCTTACCCTGAGCGCAGCTATTATGTTTGCTATTCTTGGTAGAGCGCTTTACGGCGAAAAACTTCTTTCTACCGGTATGCAGGAAAGAATTTTTATTGAAAGCACAAATTTGTTTCCGCCCTTTATAGGTGGTATTCTCCTTTCCGCTATTATTGCGGCTGCTATGAGCACGGCTGATTCACAGCTTCTTGTTGCTTCTTCTTCATTTACAAGTGATATTTATAAGCCCATTTTCAGAAAGAATGCTTCTGAAAAAGAGGTTCTTTGGATGGGCAGGCTTGTAGTTCTTGTTGTTTCCGTCATAGCTTACTTTATCGCAAGCGGTAAATCTGATGCGGCAACAGGTATTATGGATTTGGTCGAAAATGCATGGGGTGGTTTCGGTGCTTCCTTCGGTCCTGTAATTATTCTTTCACTTTTCTGGAAGAGATTTACATATAAAGGCGCTGTTGCAGGTGTTGCCGGCGGCGCAATTGTAGATGTTTGCTGGCTTATTTTCCTTAAAGAAAGCACAGGCATTTATGAGATAATCCCCGGATTTATTGTAGGCCTTGTTCTTGCCGTTATAGTTTCACTTATTGATAAAGCACCTTCCAAAGAGGTTGAAGAGCTCTTTGACAGAGCTGTTAATTCACCTGACGAAGACTGATAAAATATTTTTATAGATAATTTATAAACACGAAATCCCCGAACTTTGCCTAAATGACATTAGTTCGGGGATAATTTTATGATTTTGAAACTATTGTAAAGTTTCTTCACTCATATTGGCCAAAGCCTGTAATATTGTCGTTATCATCTCTTGTAACTTGAAAATTGTAGCTGTAATCAGCTCCATCATAAGTGAGAACCATAGTGTCTGTTTGCTCATTATATTCCCAAGTGCCTTCAAGCGTGTTGCCCTTGTAAATTTCTGTAAACCTTCCTTCACCATTGTCAAAGGTTATGGTGGTTGTTTCATCTGATTCCACAAGGACAGTGCCCGAAAAAGCATCTTCATATGAACTGACAGGTGTATAAGTGGTAGCACTACTGCTTTTGGCTACTGAATCATCAGTTCTTACTTTTGTTTTCGAGCAAGCTCCTAACGTAAAAATGATAAAGATTAACAGTAAAACTGAAATAATTTTTTTCATTGTGTATTCTCCTTATTTTATATATTAAATTCAATCCCTGAATTTTTTATATAGCCGTAAAAATCAAAATCCATAGGGCCATAACAAACTAAATCTTTTGCAGTCGGTTTTATTACAAAGCTGAAATTACAGGTACCTCTGCCTTCACCTATTTCAAAACTTATTACTTTTATTTCAGTGAAAATTTCATTGATTGTATCTTTATCTTTACATTTTGAGGCAGGCAATCTATGCTCGCCCGAAGGAGAGGTGAAAACAATATTAGGATTTTTAAAAGATAACATCAAATTATATGCAAGAGAAATTAGGTTATCCTTTTCTTCAATTTGAAATGTGATTACTTTTCTCTTTTTGCTTTCAAGTGTAATGTCGCTTGATAATTTCATTTTTTCACCTTCCGTATTATTAAATCACAAAATCATAAATAATTCAAGGTTATAATCATTCATAATTGAAATAGATTTTTTGTTGTGATATAATAATGTTGTGATTATATTTTACAGAAGGGAAAATAAAAAATGAAGCGTGTAATCAGTATTTTAATGTCAATCATTTTAATTTTGACTTGCTGTAGTGTTACAGCTTTTGCAAAGGATGATCCGGAATGGATAGTTAAACTAAGAGAGAACCTTGTTGACGGTAAAGGCCCGGAAGTTAACGAAATTACCATAGATTATGTAAGCTATACACCCGAGAATCTTAAAGAGGGAACAAAATATCCTCTTGTAATTCTTCTTCATGGTATGGGCCAGGGTACAACTGCCCGTGATGAAATAGTTGAAAATTATTTTCCCGCATTCACAAGTGATGAAATGCAATCTAAATTTACGAATGGCGGAGCGTTTATTTTTGTTCCCCGTTCTGATGAATCAGAAAACCTTTTCAGCACATGGACTAATGATGAAGTTGAGCCTCTTTATAAGACAATTCAAAGCTATATAGCTCTTAATAAAGACTATATTGACTCAACCCGTATTTATATCGGCGGATATTCAATGGGTGGTAAGATGACCATAAAAATGATTTCAACTTACCCTGAGATGTTTGCTGCCGCATTCCCCATGTGTCCCGCATATATTCCAAGTAATGATCAATTAGAAGCTGTTTCAAATATGCCTCTTTGGCTTATGTGCTCAAGGTTTGATGTTCTTGCCGGTTACTATACTTACAGCAAGGATATTTGGAGCCAAATTTGCTCCGCGACTAAGGTTCCTTCAGATTGCAGAATCAGCGTTTTTGGTAAAGTTTGCTTCCCGGATGGTACAAAGACCGATAGTAATCATCATGTATGGTTTGCTGCCTCAAATGATATGTTCACCTATAAGAAAGGTGATTATCCCAATATGACTACAACGGATGCAACGGGCAAAGAAGTTAAGCTCACTTACCCTAACGGGCTTGTATCTTGGCTTTGCTCATATACATCGGACTATGACGGCAGCGATATAAAGCCTACAAATCTTGTTGAAGAAAATACATCGACCGTGTTTGATATGACATGCAGAATGATCAAAGCTCTTGCCTGTATGTTTGAAGATACCGTAAAATCCGGAGTCAAATCTATTACTGAATAAGGAGACTTTTACAGTGAAACCTATTGTTGTTTATTTTTCAAACTCAGGCACAACAGAGCAAATTTCTCAGGAAATAGCAAAGGACTTAAATTGCGAGACATATAAAATTGAACCTGTAGGTTCTTATGGTAGCTATATTGAAGCTCTTGCAAGGTTGACTTTTGAAAAGCTAACCCGTAAAAAATCTTTTTATGCTAATATTTTGCCTGATTTTTCTGAATATGATATGATTATTCTCGGCTACCCCGTTTGGGGTTCAAGGCCACCGGAGTTTGTTGTTGATTTTATGAAAAATATCAATACAGACGGGAAAATAATTATTCCGTTTTCGTCATCTGCTACTACCCCTATAACCGCTACTCTTAAAGACATAAGAGGAATAAATCAAAATGCAAAGGTTCTTTATCCCTTTAACTACAGCAAAATTTCAAAAGATGATTATGAGGATTGGATAAAAATATTGAAGGCATTGCTCGTTTAATAAACTTGGAGGCAATCGAGTTGAAAAAAGTAATATCTATTCTTCTTGCGGCACTTATGATTTTAAGTGCTTGCAGCGTTATTTCTTACGCAGAAAGCGAAGATTATGGTTATGTTGCAGCTGAAGCTGACAATGTTGTAACTGATGATAGCTATGTTGCGGTCATGTATCTTTGCTCTGTTTGGACCTCATGGTGTCCACATGTTTTTATTTATTTTGAAAATATTTCGGATGACGAAATTACTGTCGGCAAATATAAATGTCCGGTAGGTGAGGGGGTTTCACTTGGTACATTCGGTATGACAGTTGATGACGGTTCCGGGCTTTATTACAATCTTGAGTGTTATCGTAACAGTTCAAACAACAACCTTACAGTTCTAAATCTGAGTAAAAAGCTTACAAAATCCGAGCTTGAAAAGGTAAGCAATAAAATTTGCAGCTCTAATCATTGGGATATGCTTATTCTTAACTGCTGCTATTTTGCTTCAAGTGTTTGGAATGCAGGTGGCGGCTCTTATGTGTTCCCAATAGTTTGTATTCCGTCAATTACAAGAATTCAAATGATTTTTAAGGGCTGCAGCTCATCATTAAAACTATATAAAGCCGATCGTAATCAAGTTTACAGACAGAGAGGCTCAGGTGATTCCGCTTATCTCGAGCTTGTATCGGATTCCACATTATAAAAAGTTAAAAAAACAAATTCCCGACAGCATATTATTTCGTGCTGTCGGGAATTTTAGATTGTGAATATGTGCTATATTTTTTGGATCTTTTAGTTTGCCTCTGCCTCTCTTTGAGCAGTAAGAGCTTTGTGCATTTCTTCAAGGTTTTTCTTGTTAAATTTATAGCAGAATGCAAGAAGAATGAACATTATAAGAAGAGCAACGGCAGGAATTAAGGTGCTTATATCATAAAGCTTATCAAGAGTTTCTGCACTCTGATTACCGATTTTTGCGGTATCATAGCCGATTCTTTCAATAAGAATTGCTGCACCGGAGCCTGCAAGAGTTTGACCAAGCTTCCTTGCAAAGGAAAAAATTGAGTAGCACGAGCCTTCTTCCTTACGTCCGGTGCGAAGCTCGTGATAATCTATGGTATCCATAACGAGTGCCCAAACCTCAAGCACAAGGAAAGTCATTCCGGCACCGCTGAAGAATGTAAGCACAAGGAATACATAGGGACTTGAGTAGAAAGATGTGAACTTAACAAGGTAAAGAAGTACGTTGATTACAGCAGAGAATATAAGGCCTGCTGCACAAAGCTCTTTTTTGCCGAATTTTCTTATAAGTTTACCCATAAACGGAATGAAAATAGCCATTGGTAAATATGTGCAAACAGTAATCATTGAGAAAAGTCCGGGTTTTTTATAAATGTCTTTGAAAATATAGTTATAGTTTGTTTGAGTGTATTGCTGGTATGCAATAAGAAGCATTGAAGCTATAGCTACTACAACAAACTCTTTATTCTTCAATAGGTCACGGAGAGTTTTAAAAAGATTATATTTCTTCTTTTCCTGTGACTGAGTGGGCACAACTCTTTCTTTTGTCATTTTAAAGTGCACGTAATATACTACTATTGTAAGCACAGAAAGAACAGCAACGCAAATAGCAAGTTTTGTTGGATCAAGAACCTTTGCACCGGTTGAATTGTCAACAGAATAAACAATTAACGGAAGCAAAATCTGTGCAGGTAAACCGCCTACGCCGGCACCGATTGAACGCCACATTGAAAGAGATGAACGCTCAATCTCATCATCTGTAATAACAGAGGCAAGGGAACCGTAAGGGATGTTTGTGCCTGTATACATCATACCGTAAAAGATATATGTTACATAGGCATATACAAGATATTGACCACTTGTAAGGCCCGGAATTTTAAGAAACATAAGAAACGCCGCAATGGCAAGGGGAAAGGACATTCCGAAAATATATGGGCGGAATCTTCCGTATTTAGAAATTTTGCGAGAGTCAACAAACGCGCCCCACATAGGGTCATTGATAGCATCCCAAATTCTGGCTATAAGCAAAAGCACTGCTGCTTTCGAACCGCTTATACCGAGCACATCTGTGTAAAACATAAGTTGGAATGGGGTTACAAGGCCAAAGGTAAGTAACCCTGCAGTGTCGCCGAGAGCGTAACCTATTTTATCCTTAAATTTTATGCCGTGGGTTTGACTGTTTTCCATTCAATTCTCTCCTTTTTTATTTAATGAAAAGCGAAATACCACTTATGAGCATAAGAAGGTATGTCAGCTGCAAAAATACATTGCGGCTCATTTTTTTTGCAATTAAATTGCCTATTGCAAGTGCTGCCACAAGCACTGCAACACTTATAAGCATTAGTTTAAGCGTGGGTAAAGTGAAATATCCGCTATTGTAATCTGTAAACGCTATTATGGAATTAAGTAAAATCCAAGAGGCTGAAAGGGTTGAGCGAAATTCGTCTTTGTCTTTCATTTTGGCATTTGCGTAAGTTACTAATAGAGGCCCGCCGCAAACAAACATTCCGTGTACTATACCGCTGATTATCAGTAAAATCGCAGACACAATTTTCGGCAATTCTTTATCTTCTTTTTTTAGATAAAATTTAACCGCATTCATAATTGCAAAAACTATAACTATTGCACCGAGAGTTTTATACAGTAAGGAAGTATTGTTTACAAAATAATCCTTTATAAAAAATCCTACAATCATACCGATTGTCATAGTTAGAACTATTTTAATAAGCTCTTTGCAGTTAATTTTTTTCCATGTGAAAGCAACAACCCATATTGATGCAAGAAGGCCTAAAACATTAAGTATAGGCTTTGCAACATCATAGCCTACAAGCATTATCGAAAATGGCATTGCAAGCACTGTGCCGGCAAATCCAGTAATGCACTGAACTATGTTAGTCAAAAATACAACAACAAAAAATAATATATTCTTAATCATTAAAATTTGCACACTTCAATTCCAAGCATATTTCCAAGTGCTTCGATTTCGGCGGAAATATCACCCATGGCAACGGCATAATGAGGCTCCCAGCCTTCTTTTACTGCTTTGTTGATAATATCCGCGGAGCTGTTTTCTGTTTTAACAACTATGCTTGTGCCATAGAATTGCTGAGGTTTGTCAAGGGCGCTGCCTTTTGCGAGGAAGAAACGAAATGTGCCGTCCTGCTTCCTTCCAATTCTGAATATTGTTACATTTGGTTCAGCCTTGCATCCGAATTCAAGAGTGGGGCCGATTTTTCTGTTGCAGTGTAAGCCGGCTTTTGCACCTGTATCTTCTCTTGCAAGGGAGCATGGAGCCATACCGCAGTGCCAGAAGGTAATAGTGTTTTCTTCTTCGTCAAGAGAAACAGGGTCACCGAAAAACACACTTCTGCCTGTCAGCTGATTTGCTGCATACATTGTGAGAGCACCATATGAATCTGCCTCACAGGCACATGGAATACCTAAATCGTTTATTATTCCCAACACGGCACATACGGGAGTACCAAATGCCGTAAAGAAATCCGGCCAGCAGCGGCTTGCAAGGGCACCAATGTTGTTTTGTTCCATATATTCTTTATAAGATTTATAAAGTCTTGCAAAGTCTTCAACATTTTTACTGTTTATTTTATTGAGCTGCGTAATTCTCTTTTTTGCATCTTCAATGTAGGGCGCAATTTCTTCATCTGTGTATGCCTTTGCTCTGTCAATAAGCTCTCTTGCCTCAATGGAGTCAATCGTAACACCGAAGGTTTTTAATGCATCAAGATCAAGAGCTCTGCCAAAGCCGAAGCCCTGAGGAGTGTGACCGATTTGAAGGAGTTTTAAGGATTTCATACTCTTTTTGAGTTTAGCAGCAGCATAAACGGCTTTAATTTTGGTTTGTACATTTTCTTCATCCGGTGAGCCGAAAATGTATTCAAAATTTCTTCCGAAGCCTTTAATTGAATTTGCTGCGGAAAATGCACCGGTGAGCGAGTTTAATCTTAGCCTTGTGCCGTCAATAACAGGTTCACGCAAAGTCCAAAGAAGAATGGGGCAATCAAATCTTTTAAGCACCTCATTCATATAGGCAGCATTTGCAAAAGTGAGATTTTGCACTATAACTAAATCCGGAGCGAGTGTATCAATGTAAGCTGTGAGTTTATCTATTGTAAGGAGCATCTCATCGGGTGCTGCTGTGTTTTCGGCAATACCCTTAAGCAGGTTAATGCTCTTGTCAAATTCATTCTGTGCACTTTCAAGGTGAAATGTACCTACACCTATGGGAATATATGCAGCAGTAAAGTTCATAAAAATCAGTCCTCTATACCATTAACAATTTTATATGTGGCTCTGAAGTCTCCTTTGCCCATACCCATTTCCATACCTTTATCAAATACTGCTTTGCAGTTTTGTAGGCCGGGCATCGAAAGATTTTCTTGAGCGGCAAGTCTTTGAGCTATACCAAGATCTTTATGCTCATTTTCAAGAGAAAAAGCTGTAGACCAGTTGTTGTTTTTAAGATTTTCTTTTTGAGATTCAAGATAAAAATTACCTGCTCCGCCATAGGAAACGGCAGTAGCAAAATCATCGATTGAAATACCCAGCTTGCGAGCAAGTCCGAGAGTTTCATTAACACCGTTTTGAATTTCGGCAACAAGAGTGTTGTGGCAAATTTTCATAGTGATTCCCATACCGTTATTTCCCATACGGATAACATTACAGCCCATATATGTAAGAATAGGTTTAATAACAGGGTAAAGCTCTTCATCGCAGCCTACAAGAACACCTAATGTGCCGTCAATGGCAGCAGGCTTTGATTTAACTACAGGAGCATCTGCCCATTGGGCACCCTTTGCCTTAATCATTGCAGCACACTCAAGAGAAACAGATGGGTCAATAGTGCTCATATCGATGCAAATTTTTGTTTCATCAATATAGGGCAACAGTTCTGTATAAACGCTCTTTACATGTTCTGATTTTGGCACCATGGTAATAATAACATCTGCGTTTTTGGCAACCTCAATGTTGTTTTCACAGGGAACAGCACCAATAGCTGTCAGCTTTTCAACCTGTGCTTTGTTAAGGTCTGAAACGAATACTTTGTCATCGTGCTTTTTTACAATGTTGGCACTCATGGATTCGCCCATAATGCCAAGACCGATAAATCCGATTTTCATAATTTTAATCACTCCGTAATAGTTTTATCCCATGCACCTTGAAATTTTGCAAGGCCGTAATCTGTAAATGGATGGTAGAAGCTGTCTTTAAATACCTGAAGACCTGCTGTAACAATATCTGCGCCTGCAGTAGCACAGTCAACAATCTGCTTGCCGTTTCTTACGGCTGCACAAATAATTTGTGTTTCGCCGAGGTAACCGTAGTTTGCATAAATATCAACTATGTCATTTATATACTGAACGCAGTCTTCACCGCTGTTTTCTTTCCATCCAATAAATGGTGAAACAAAGAGAGATCCGTTTTTAGCGGCAATAAGAGCCTGAGAAGGTGAGAAAACAAGGGTGAGATTAGTTCTGATGCCCTCTTGCTCAAGGCGACGTGCAGCGGTAATGCCTGCCATTGTGCATGGAATCTTTATAACAAAGTTTTTACACATACCTGAAATTTTGCGTGCCATTTCCACCATTTCATCAGCATCGTCAAGGTGAGGATTGATTTCAACCGAAATAGGGAATATATCCCAGCCTTCAATTCCTTTTTCTTTAACAAAATCTGCAAGCTCTGCAATAACCGTATAGAATGGTTTGCCACTGTTCATGATGTGGTTGGGGTTTGTGGTGATACCATCGATGCCGAATGTGTCATAGGCCTCTCTGATTTCATCAATTTTTGCACTGTCAAGAAAATACTTCATATTATTTAGCCTCCATAGCTTTATTGATTATTTTAAGCACCTCATCGGATGCATTTTTTCTGTAAAATACGGCAGGTTGACCTATCGGTGCGTCTACCGTTATATTTCCGCCTCTATAAACATTACCTGTGCTAAAATGCACCCATTCATCATTAGGTAAATATACATCTCTTGTAGTAGCACTGTGTTTGATAACAGGTGCAACAAGTATATCTCTGCCCAAAAGATATTCATAACATTCCGTGTATGCTTTTTCTTCATCATAGTAGAAGAAAAGAGGTCTTACCACGCCTACACCTTTTTCAGCGTTATATTTAACGGCATCTTTTATGTAAGGCTTTAATGCAGTATGTACATGAGACATCTTTGTTTGATGATTTAATACTTCTTGTGTTGCATCAAATTGTGCATTTAAGTCCGGATTGTTGCCCTCATGGCTTCTCATAAGAGGGGAGAATGTTGCGAGTTCACACCAACGCATATAAAGTTCCGGGTCTCTTGCCAGTTTACCGAATGTGGTATATCCGCCTATATCTGAGTGAGAAAGTCCGAATCCACTGCAAGTGAGGGAAAGCATAGCGGGAATTACAGATGGTAAACCATTGTCAATAGAAAAATCTACATGGTTGTCACCGTTCCACATCATAGTGGAATATTTGGGCGTGCCTGTGTGACCGGCTCTTGTGAAGAACATTATTTGACCGAGTTTTCCGCTTTCTTCTATTGCTTCTCTGTTGAGCTTAGCCCAAAGAGCCGGCCATGTGTTATGAACTTGTTCTGCGTCTTCACCGCTGTATAAAACAGCATCTGTCGGCAAATATTCACCAAAATCCGCCATCCAGCCGGAAAATCCGAAATCAATCATATTTTTCTTAATTACATTTTTTATCCACTCATAAGCATCGGGATTTGTAAGGTCAACCATAGCAGCGGGGAAGGTGGTGATTGTAACATAGTAATCTTCGCCTTTTTTATTTTTTACACAATATCCCTTTTCAGTTGCTTCTTTGTAAAGTGGCTTTTCAATGGCAAGGAAAGGATTGCAATAACCAAGCACGTGTATGCCACCCTCCGAAAGGGTTTTTATTGCTGCATCAAGTCCGGGATAAAGTTCTTCATCCCATTCCCAGTTCCACATGAGTTGCTTACCAAAAGCAGTAATTCTTCTGCCTTCCCAGTCTTGAATCCAAATGCCCGAAACATCCATGCCGAGATTTGTGCATTTTTCCAGCTTTTCAAACATGGTCTTTGTACCACCTTGAATGCCGAGAATTGCACCATCATAAACCCAATCGGGAAGTTCAGGCTGCCTGCCGATAACATCTGAAAGGTCTTCCATAACTTCCTCAAAGGTATCACCAAAGCCCACAGTGAATGGAGCAATGCTGTCAAATTTAAGCACGTGTCTGTTGCTTGCTGTGAAATCAAATTCGCACCTTGCATTACAGTCCGAATGAAAATAGTATTTTCTGCTGCTGATGAATGTGGGCTGAGCATAGTAGGTTTCATAGCATGAAAATTTATCTTTATGAGTGCTGTGCTTAAAACCGAGAGTAACTTTTGCAATTTTTTTTGAAATTACCCTTGAATTTTGATGCTCTGCAACCCATACATTTACCTTTTGACCCCTGAGGTCAAACTCCGTAAATGTTTCACCTGTGCCGAAAATATGTTCACTGTCTGTAGCAGGTAGATAAAATTTAATTCTGTTATAGTTTTGAAGACCCATAAATTCAGCTCTAAGGCGGTTGCCTTTTACTTTAAGAATCAGCCTGCCTTCCGTTAATGAAATTGAGGCGGTATCGTTATCTAAATTTATGCTTTTGATTTCAAGAGGCTTATCTGTAAAAATCTTTTCTGAAATTTTGAAGCTGCCACGCTCCATTTTGAAATTGTTTTCACCATAGCCTACACGAATACGATTATCGCCTTTGGCAAGGGAACATATACAGTTTTTGCCCTTCATAATGTGAAGAACTTGATTATCCAGCTGTAAGCTAATCATTATTGCTGCCTCCGTTTCTGATTTTTGATTACAGTTTATAATTATCTATATTTTAAGACAAAGAAATAAATTATTCAATATTATATAAGAAAAAATATGCAATCTTGCCAAAATAACTGAAAAAGGGACGTTCAAAAACGCCCCAAAAAATTATTTTATGGTGATTTTTCCTTTTTTTATGTTACCGTCAATTTCTATTTCAATTGCACCTTTCGTGCGATTTTTGAAAGGGATTTCTTTCCCATCAATAAAAGCTCTGCAATTTTTGCTTTCATTCATTACAGCGATAATTGTGAATTTGTTACTGTTGCCGTAATATTTAAAATCAATGTCAGCCTTATCGCCATCGTTAAATTGTTTATCAGTCCACACATCAAAACCGGTTGTTACGGTGCCCGGCTTATAGTATGCGTTTGCCCATATGCAAATGGGAGCTGAAAGACCTCCGAAATTATGGAACCAACCACCACGGCGTGTTTTAATGCCGAAGCATTCATAAGTGAAATATGAAAAATCAGTTTCATCTTTCCACATATCAAGGGCTTTTTTGGCAATATCAAAGGCAAATTCACCCTCGCCGTTATCAAGCATAGTTTTCCACATAAACCATTGATGACTCATCCAAACATTGCCGTTCCAATATCCGTCATCAAAATAGTAGGATGACGACATATCAACGGCACTAAGCCCTGCATCAGACCAGATTTCATTCGGATTTTTAAGGTGAGAAATGAGCTTATCTCTTCTATTACCTGTTGCAGCACCTGCCACAAGTGGATATATGCCATCAAAGCCCTTATCCCAATTTTCACCGTCTTCGGTTTTCATAATATAAGGCTTTTTGCCTTTATCGTACATAGTGTAGCCATAATATCCGCTTTCTTCATCCCAAGCATATTCATTTAGAGCTTCTACAGATAAATCAATATCCTTATCATAAACGGCAACATCCTCATTTTTGCCTAAATACTCCGCCACCATTTTCATAATTTTACCTGCTCTTATTACCTGAGAAGTGGTGAGACAGGGGCAGGAGTAGCTCTCAGCTTTGTTTTTAATCATTTCCACCTGTGCAGGATAATCGTCCATACCTGAGCAAGAGTACCAATAATCATAAGCTGTTAAAAGACCGTTGCCGAATTTTGCAAAAGTTGAGCCATAAATTCTTCCCCTTAAAAATTCATAATACCTCTTCATTTTGTCATAAAGGAAATCAAGGCTGTGTTTATCTTTCGTTCTTTTAAGGAGCTCTAAATATTCCGGAAATTGTGTAGGTACAAGGGAGCCGTGGAGCAAAAAGCAGAAATCTTTATTGTTTTCGTCACAAAGATATGTATCAAGCACATATTGGCATAGGTCTTTTGAGTATTCAAGTAGACCCATACCAATAAAACCGCTATCCCAAGTGTAAAAACTATCCCAACGTTTGCCCGGCGTGTGATGAATTACATTTTTACCTCTGCGGTAAACAGGATACACCACATTAGTTAGCAGAGTGCTTTTCATAATATTTGTTGAAAGAGTGTATTTTTTGCCGTCACTATTGTATTCAATCGGCTGCGCCTTTGATTTTGCGTCAAGATATATTTTCTCATATTCCTCATCGGAAAGGTGAGTGAATTCTCCCTTTGCCACAACTACATATTCTATGTGAGATTTGTTTGACTCTACAAAAATAGATTTTACAAGAGGATTTACGAAATATCCTTCATCACTATGCTTATTCTTAAAAGAATGCGAGAAAGTTTCTCTTAATTCATCATAGGTATGGTCGCCATTTGAAAGCCTGTTGATCAAAGCATCTTCAAGGCTGCCACTGTCAAGAAATCTTAAACGGGTGTTTTTGTTGTGAGTGATAATAGTATATTTACAGTCATCGTATTCGTTATAATCAAGTGTAAAAGTTATGCCGTTTTCTCTTTTGTTGCTTGTAACAGAGGGGATATATTGATATTTTGATTTTTTAATATCTATTCTGTCACTGTTTTCGATTACGGCAATAAAATCAAATTCTATTCCTGCACCGCCAAGGCTTATAAATTCAGGATTTTCACAGAACGGCACATAAATAATATTTAATGAACCACTATGGAAAAAAGTCATTTCTTTACCGTTAATTGAGAATTTTGCATCCCCCTCGGTAACAGTTTTATATCTTATTGCCATTACAGGATTTTTTAGATTTTCTGCTGAAAGAGTATATTTTACTTTATCACCCTTTTCATAGCCGAAGGGCTTTAATCCAAGGTGAAGAACATGGCTGTTATCACACCTGTCACCAAGTCCGAAGCCAAGATAAAAATCACTATCCCTGAACATACCTTTATACATTCCGTCGGGGTTTTCCATGTCCCAAGGGCGTGAAACGGCATATTCATAATTCTCATAGTCGTTTGCTTTTTTTATAATTGCATTATCGGGTGCGATTATTTCTACTTTATCGTAAAACGGCAACTCAACGGAGCCAAAAATATTCATTACACAGTTTTGTGAAAGGGGAGTGTTATTTATGATTTCACAGCGCATAAGATATGCATCGGTTTTGATTTTTGAAAAAGATATATCAGCATAAACCATATCTTTCCACATAAGCTCATATCTGTATGCGTAATATGTATAATCGGGGCAACATTCCCATAAATGATAATTTGAGGGCACAGTAACATTTGGCACGGGGGTTGCAGAGTTCCAAAGAGTCGGATGTACGGTAAAATCAAATCTGCCACCTATATCTTTAAGCGAATTTACAATATGTGATAAACCCATATATTTTTTTGAATACGGGCCCCATAAAGGCATTTGCATTGTTTCTTTCATTGTGCAACCTCCGAAGTTTTGCTTTGTACTATTATTATTTATAAAATCGGTTTTGTCAATGAAAACATAGTTTAATGTTGACCTTGCGAATTTACTGTTTTATAATATCCCCAAATAATATAAGGGCGTGGTTTTATGAAAGATAATATTATTTTGATAGGTATGCCCGGTTGCGGCAAAAGTACCTGCGGAGTGCTTGTGGCAAAAGCTCTTTGCAAATCCTTTATTGATACTGATCTTTTGATACAGTCTGCAGAGGGATGCCCTCTCCAAGAAATCATAGAGAAAAAAGGAAATGATTATTTCAAGAAGATCGAGGGAAAAATACTTGTAAATTCTAATTTTCAAAATAGTATTATTGCCACCGGTGGTAGTGCCGTATATTATGAAAGTGCTATGAATCACTTTAAGAAAAACGGAAAAATCATTTACTTAAAAATCAGCCTTGATGAAATGCTTTCAAGAATTAAAAATATAAAAACCCGTGGAATCCTTCTTAAAAACGGTGAAACTATAGAGGAAATGTTTGAAGAAAGAGAAGGACTTTACGAAAAATATGCAGATGCTATAATAGATTGTGATAATTCTGATATAGAAAAAACAGTTGAAAATATCTGTAAAACATACAAAAACAGGTGATTTTATGGCAGAGTGGAGCAGCAAACAGTATCTTAAATTCGCAAACGAAAGAAATCAGCCCTCTCTTGATTTGATAAGCAGACTTACGGGAAATTATAGTAAAATTCTTGATCTTGGCTGCGGCCCAGGTAACAGCACAAATAACTTGAAAAATTCTTTTCAAAATGCCGAAATAATCGGCTTTGACAGCGATGAAAATATGCTTTCAAAAGCCAAAAAAGATTACCCTAATATAAAATTTATAAAAGGCTTTGCACCGGACGATCTCAAAAAATTAGATGATGGCTATGACCTTGTCTTTTCAAACGCCTGCATTCACTGGATAAAAAATCAGCAGGCACTAATTGAGAGCGTAAAGAATATATTATCACCAAAGGGTACATTTGCCGTTCAAATTCCTCTTACAAACGAATCTGGGTTTTACAAAATTTTGTATAGGCTCATTAATGAAAAATGGCTTGAGCTTAAAGATATTAGGAATTTTCATAATCTTGATGCGAATGAATATTATAATATTCTCAGCGAGCATTTTTCAAAAGTTACAATTTGGAAAACCGATTATTATCACACCGTTGTCAGCAAAAAAGAGGTTATTGAATGGTACAAAGGCAGCGGGTTAAGGTCGTACTTATCAGCTCTTGATTATAATAAAAAGCAGGAATTTATAAACGACCTTCAAGAAGAAATTGATAAATCTTATTCTGTCCAAAATGATGGCAAAGTGTTTTTAATAATGCCGAGATTATTTTTTATTGCGGAAAAGTGAATATATATTTTAAGCTCGACTGTACCAATATACAGCCGAGCTTTTTCGTTTATTTATTGTATTTATAAAATCCTTCGCCGGTTGACATACCGAGTTTGCCCTCATCAATATATTTTTTTAGGATTTTCTCCATTGCTTTGAAATTGTATGGCATCATCATCTTCTTAAGAAGTGGGGAGAAAATGCCGGGCACGCTCTGATATTGATGAACAATATTATAAGCTGTGTTTAAACCTACGGTGTCAAAAATCTGAAGGGGATACTATGATGGTATAATCCTAATAACACATATGTTAAATTGATTTCTAAAAAGCAAAAATCCCGGCAGTTACCTGTCGGGATGATTTTATGCGTTATATTGATTTATCCGAAAATCCCCAAAAGCTTCATAAGGCTATCTTTTGCGTCACCCAAAAGAATTGTAACGCCCTCTTCTTTAGTGTAAAGAGGATTTTCAACTCCGGCATAGCCGGGCTTTAAGTCGTAGTTACAAATGATTATATTTTTAGCATCTGCAACATTAAGAATGGGCATGCCGGAAATCGGAGTGTTTTCCGTTTCTTTTGCGGCAGGGTTCATAACATCGTTTGCACCTATTACAATAGCCACATCCGCATTTTTGAAGTCATCGTTAATGTCCTTCATTTCGTAGAGCCTTTCATAAGGAACATCAACCTCGGCAAGTAAAACATTCATGTGGCCGGGCATACGGCCTGCAACAGGGTGAATTGCATATTTTACGGTTGCACCGTTCTTTTCAAGCTTGTCTTCAAGTTGTTTAACAAGTGACTGTGCCTGCGCAAGTGCCATACCGTAACCGGGAACAAAAATTACATCTTTTGCGTTTTTTAGAATTGCAGAAAGAGAATTTTCTTCTTTTTTCTCTTTCAGCTCTTCTTTGATTTCTTCTTTTTCTTCTTCTTTTATGTTCGGAGTTTTAATCTCTGCGGGCTTTTCAATTTTTTTGCCATGAGAAGATGTTTTGCCGAGAAGAATATCAAACAAACTGCGGTTCATAGCCTTGCACATAATCTGTGTAAGAATAAGACCCGATGCACCTACAATGCCGCCGATTGCCACAAGAAGCACATCCTTTATTGCTAAGCCTGCAATGGCACCTGCAACACCAGAAAAGGAGTTAAGAAGTGAAATGGTAATGGGCATATCCGCACCGCCAACTCTTATGGAGAAAAGTAAGCCGAAGGCAAAGGAGAGAAAAAACGCAATTATTGCAATAGGTACATACGCCGGCACAAAAACAACTGCTATACAGACTGCAAGAGAGCCTATAAGAGAAAGAGCTGTTAAAAAGCTGTGGCTTTTAAGTACAACGGGCTTCGATTTCATTATACCCTGTAATTTCGCAGCGGCAATAAGGGAACCGATAAGCGTTACAATGCCTACAACAATGGCAAGCACTGCCGTTGAAACGCTGAAAGCATCTTCATCACCGGTAAAAAGAGTAAGGGCACCGACAAGGGCAGAAGCTCCGCCGCCAAAGCCGTTAAGTAGGGCGACCATTTGCGGCATTTGAATCATTTTAACCTTTTTGGTTATCCATGCGCCGATTGTCGCACCTATCAATAATGATATAATAATTACAGCCAAGGCAGATTTAACATCTGAGCCGAAAACCTCGTACTTAATCATGGTTAAGGCAATGGAAAAAGCCATGGAAACAGCTGAAAGGCAGTTGCCGAAATAGGCTTTTTCTATCTTACTCATAAGGTAAATACCTATTAAAACCATAAGAACAAGGAAAGCACTTGCAACATAATAAATAATATTAGGCATTACTTTTTATCCTCCTCGTTCTTTGATTTGAACATTTTGAGCATACGCCCGGTAACTCCGAAACCGCCCACAACATTTATCATTGCAAGCACAAGAGCAAGGGAGCCGAATATGTATCCGAGTATGGGTTCTTCAACTCTTACGGCAATTACGGTGGATGAAATCGCGCCTAAAACGGTAATGCCGGAAAGAGCATTCATGCCGGACATAAGGGGGGTATGAAGAAGGCTGGGAACATTATTTATCAGTTTGTAGCCGATAATCATGGAAACAAAAAATACAGCCACAAGTATAATCTTAAATAAAATATCTTTATCCATATAAAATACTCTCCGAGTTCAACACATATTTAAAGAAAGCGCGGCTTCGATAATCGGAGTCGCGCTGAAATTGCGTAGGTAGGAAATTAAAGATCCATAGCCTCAAGTGCACCTGCATGAACGATTTTGCCGTCAATAGTAGTAAGAGAGGACTTGATAATAATATCGTCCATATCAAGTACAATTTTACCGTCTTTTGTCATAAATTTAACAAGTTCAAGCATATTGTTAGCAAACATCCAAGTGGAACTTGTGGGAAGAATACCGGGAATATTCTTTGTGCCTATAATGGTAACACCGTGCTTAACCTCAATATCTCCCTTAGGAGTGATTTCACAGTTACCGCCCTGGTCAATTGAAATATCAACTATAACCGAGCCGGGCTTCATATTTTTAACCATTTCCTCTGTAATAAGAATAGGAGCAAGTTTTCCGGGAATAAGAGCCGAGCAGAAAACTATATCCATTTCGGGAAGAATTTTTGCAAGAGTTTCTCTTTCGCCTGCAAGCACATCATCGGGAAGCCTGAGAGCGTAACCGCCTTCGCCTACTGCAAGAGCAGGGTCAATGCCGAGGTCAACTATCTTTGCACCGAGGGACTGTGCGTTTTCCTGACCCATAGGTCTTATATCTGCAGCGTGAATAACACCGCCAAGTCGTTTGCCTGTTGCAAGAGCCTGCATGCCTGCAACGCCTGCACCGATAACAAGGATGTTGGCCGGCTTAATAACACCCACTGCACAAGCTGTCATAGGAATAAACCAAGGGAGTCTGTCCGCAGCCATAATAATACCTTTATAGCCTGCACAAGTGCTCATTGATGTAAGAGCATCCATAGACTGTGCTCTTGAAATTCTGGGGATACCGTCAAGTGTGATTGAAATAACGCCCTTTGCAGCCATATTCTTAACCATTTGATGATTTACGGGTGATGCAGGGTGAATAAATGTAATAAGGTACTGACCTGCGTGCATCATATCAATTTCATGCTTGCCTTTTGCATCGTTGAAAAGAGGCTCTTTTACCTTAAGTATAACTTCAGCCTGATTGTAAAGGTCTTCAACATCGGGGATGATTGTTGCACCTGCGGCAGCATACTGCTCGTCAGTAAAGTGTGCACCTGCACCGGCCATTGTTTCAACAAGAACTTGTGCGCCGATGGCGATGTACTGCTTAACGGTTTCTGGGGTGGCCGCAACGCGGTCTTCTTCATGCATAATTTCTTTTGGAATTCCGATAATCACTTGGTAAACGCCTCCATTAAATAATATTTATAGCACAAAAGCGTGGCCACGGTAAACTGGGCCACGCTGTCCTGCTGTTATCAATATATCACAACGTGAACATAATTTCTATATGTAAAATAGTCAAAATTGTTCACAATTATTTGGCGATTTTGCCAAATGTTACAAAAAATGAGGCACTAATTTTGTATAAAAATACTATAAATTAGATTTTATTTAAGAACATATTTTTTTAAAATATCTTTGATAGCAAAGCGAAAGGTCACAGCTTAATTTAAACTGTGACCTTAAACTATGATTTGTTTTAATTATGCCTTAGGGCAGTGATTTGTTGCAACAATGTTTATACCTGTGCCGCATACATTTTCAATAAGCACATCACCGAGCTTAATTGGAGCATTTGCGCTTGCTTCATTTATTTCCTTCATGCAGTCAAAAATTTTCTCTTTGGGGAGAGCACCGGCTGATTTGCAGGGTACAACATTATGAATACCGCCGTTTACTCTAACAGTTGTTGCAAGACTTCTTTGAGGATGTGTAACCTCGTTTTTAGCATAGATTTCGCCGCGCTTGCAGGTGTTGCCTGTCACGCTGATAACTTCACCCTTGCTGTTAAGCTCTACTGTAATACTGCAACCCATGGGGCATGTTACGCAAGTTAAATTCTTAGTCATTTTTTCACGCCTCCACTGTAATTTCTATTACGCCGTCTTTGGCGAAAGTTTTAAGCATATCATTCTTAATAACAACATTTTCCATTTCACCCGGAGCGAGACGGGGACGCTTACGGCTGATGATTTCTTTGCCGTTATATGAAACTTTGACTGTTGCATTTTTGAAAGTTGAGCCAACTCTGAAAAAGAGTTTTACGTCGCCTTCATTCTTAGTGTTGACCTTTTGGGGAACAATATAACGAACTGCGCCTACACCTTTTGTTGTGATGTATTCGGCGTTTTCTTTTTCACCCTTAACAAACTTTGCTGCGCCTTCGCCTGCAATTTGGCTTTCCTGTGTAACAAAGTCAACCAAATCATGAACGTGAAGAACGTTACCGCAGGCAAATACACCTTTGTGGTCGGTTTCTCTGTATTCATCAACAACAGCACCACGGGTAACATTATCAAGGCCTATGCCCACATTTTTGGTAAGCTCATTTTCTGGAATAAGACCAACAGAAAGTAAAAGAGTATCACATTCAATGTCTTCTTCTGTACCGGGAATGGGCTTAAGGTGGTCGTCGACCTTTGCAATTGTAACACCCGTAACTCTCTCTTTGCCCTTAATATCTATAACTGTATGGCTGAGTTTAAGAGGAATATTGAAGTCGTTAAGGCACTGAACAATATTTCTTGTTAAACCGCTTGAGTAAGGCATAAGTTCACAAACACATTCAACTTTTGCTCCTTCGAGTGTCATACGGCGGGCCATTATAAGACCTATGTCACCGGAACCGAGAATAACAACTTTTTTGCCGGGCATATATCCGTCAATGTTAACATACTTTTGTGCCGTGCCGGCAGTCATAACGCCACTGGCTCTTGTGCCGGCAATATTAAGGGCGCCTCTCGGTCTCTCTCTGCAACCCATGGCAAGAATTACAGCCTTTGCTTGGATTTCAAGAAGACCGTCTGTTTTGTTTACAGCATAAACCTTATTATCTTCGGTAACCTGAAGAACCATGGTATCGATTTTGTATTCTATTTTTTGCTGATAAACCTGCTGAATAAATCTGTCTGCGTATTCGGGACCTGAAAGTTCTTCACCGAAATATTGAAGGCCGAAGCCGGTGTGAATACATTGCTCAAGAATACCGCCGAGAGTTTCAGCTCTTTCAAGAATGAGGATGCTGTCAACACCGCATTCTTTTGCTTTTAAGGCTGCTGCCATACCTGCAGGGCCGCCGCCTACTACAACTATATCATAATTTAGCATTGCGTATCCTCCTTATTTCGTTCTTTCGTAAAGTATTTTTGAATTGCCACCGAATTTGGTGATTTGATTTATTTCCACACCGAGTTCTTTAGCAAGTAGTTCAACAACCTTTGAACCGCAGAAACCGCCTTGGCAGCGGCCCATACCTGCACGGGTTCTTCTCTTAACACCGTCAACATCTCTTGCACCGGCAGGGGCATGAATGGCATCAAGAATTTCACCTTCGGTAATTGTTTCACAGCGACAAATAATTCTGCCGTATGCGGGATTTTTCTCGATAAGAGCTTTTCTTTGTTCGTTAGTCATATGTCTGAAACGAACAGGTTCTTCTCTTACAGGGTTGAAATCAGCTTTTTCTTCTGCCTTAATATCTTCCATCAGAAGTTCGGTAACATACTTTGCAATTGCCGGAGCAGAAGAAAGGCCGGGGCTTTCAATACCTGCAACATTATAAAACTGACCGTTCTTTTCACTCTTTTCAATGATGAAATCGTCCTTATCACAATGAGCTCTAAGGCCTGCAAAGGAGGTGATAACCTCTCTTGTATTAAGAATGGGAACACTCTTTTTGGCAATTTCAAGGATTTCGGCAAGAGCGCTTGCTGTGGTGGAAACATTATCTTTATCTTCTATATCAAGAGCGCTTGGGCCGATAAGAAGGTTACCGTCAACGGTAGGAGTAACAAGTATGCCTTTACCCATCTTTGATGGACATTGGAATATTGTGTGCTTTGCAAGTCCGCCGATAGATTTGTCACAAAGCATATACTCACCTTTACGAGGCGTTGTATGAATTGAATTATCTCCGATAAGAGCGGCAATTTCGTCACAATAAACACCGGCTGCATTGATAATATACTTTGCATTTATCGCAGTTTCACCGTTTGAAATGGTAAACATACCATCCTTAAATTCAATGCTCTTAACTTCAAAATTACGGATGAAATCCGTGCCGTTTACAACTGCGTTTTCGGCTGCTGCAATAGTTAATTCGTAGGGGCAAACAATGCCTGCAGAGGGAGCCCAAAGAGCGCCTTTTGCTTCATCACTGATGTTAGGTTCCTCTTTTTTGAGCTTTTGCTTGTCATAGATTTCAAGGCCGGGAACGCCGTTTTTAACGCCTCTGTCAAGAAGTTCCCTAACTGTTTCTATTTCATCATCTGAAAAAGCCACAACAAGTGAGCCTACAGGCTTAAAAGGAACATGGAGAGTTTCACAGAGCTTAGGCATAAGTGCCGTGCCTTCAACATTGAGTTTTGCCTTTAAAGTTCCGGGTTTTGCATCGAATCCTGCATGAACAATAGCTGAGTTAGCCTTTGAGGTGCCCATTGCCATGTCATTGCATTTTTCGAGCAGAGCCACTTTGATGTTGTAGCGGCTGAGTTCACGGGCTGTAAGTGAGCCGATGACACCTGCTCCTACAACTGCTACATCGTAGTTCATAATATGACCTCCGGTTTAATTATTTACAAATTATGATTCTATCACAATATTTTTTATAATACAATAGTTTTATAAGCGAAAATCAAAAATATAACGACTATATTTCTATTTTAGATATAACATCTCCCAATTTTTCGTTAATAACAAGTCCGAAAAGCACGTCCATATCCGTTGCTTCTTTGTTGATTAAAACAAGATTCTTACCTCTGAAATATCTTATAAATCCTGCTGCAGGATATACCCTTAATGAGGTGCCGGCAACTATTAACATATCTGCTTTTTCTATTGCGTTTACGGCTCCTGCAATACACTTTTCGTCAAGCTGTTCTTCATAGAGAACAACATCCGGTTTTACGATTCCGCCACATTCACATTTCGGTACGTTTTCACAGTTTACAACATAGGAAATATCATAAAATTTATGACATTTCATACAGTAGTTTCTTAAAACAGAGCCGTGAAGTTCGTAAACGATTTTACTGCCTGCCGCCGTATGCAACCCATCTATATTTTGGGTAACAACTGCACTCAATTTTCCTTTATTTTCAAGTTCTGCCAGCTTTTTGTGGGTGATATTGGGTTTTGCATTCGGATAGTAAAAATATTTTTTATAGAACTCAAAAAATTCTTTTGGATGGGCATCAAAGAAACTGCGACTGATTATTTCCTCCGGCGGATATTTATAGTCCATCATATAGATACCGTCTGCAGAGCGAAAATCTGGTATTCCGCTTTCTGTCGATACACCTGCACCACCGAAAAATACAATTTTATTGCTTTCTGAAATCATACGGTTTAATTCTTTGATTTTTGCCATATCCATATTATCACCTCTACCTTTATGATATCACTGTAAATTGTATTTTTCAATTGTTTAAATCACAAAATATGGTATATTTTTGTTGATTTATTTTTTTATATATGCTATAGTACCAATATATACGCAATTTTGTTCGTTTATCTTAAGGGGATGAATTCAGTGGCAAACACCACACAAAATAAAAATTCAAAAGCCAAGAAGCCTTCGCAAGCAAAGCCTTCTTCCGGTAAGAATAATAAGCAGACTAAAGCAGAGCAAAATTCAGCCGGCAAGCAGTGGGCAGCCATTGTTTTAGGGTGTTTTACTGCACTTTTTGCATGCCTTGCTTTTGTTGAAGGTGAAAGCGGATGGGCAGTGTGCCATACTTTTATGTTTAGAGCTTTTGGCTCCTGTGCTTATGTTTTGCCTTTTATTCTTCTTTACATCACGATTATTTGTGCCAAGGAACGACCTCAAGCTAAATTTGTGGGAGGAGTTGTCAGTTCCACGGGTTTATTTCTTTTCATAGATATTGCTTTCCACATTTTCCGCAACACAGCCGAATATTTTATTTCAAATGAAGTATCCTCTCAAATTGTTGAGGCGTGGAAAAACGGCAAAAACGGTGGCGTATTAGGTGCCGCTTTAGGCGGACTTATTTGTAAAATTCTCGGTAAAACCGGAGCAAGTATTATTTCCGTAATTTTACTCATAGGGTTTATTTTGTTTACCACAGGTACAACCCTTGTTCAACTATATAATTGGGTAAAAAAACCTGTTAAAAAGGCATCAAAAATCACAAATGAAAAATTTCAAGAGAGAGTCAATCGGCAGGAAGAAATTCGTGCCCAAAGAGAAAAGAAAGTAGAAAAACGCAAAGACAGACAGCCTCCTGCATTGCCGGATGATTCTTCGTCGGGTAAAAAATCAGCGCCTAAAATCAATAGGTCTTTGGATGAGCCGGAAATGCCGGTTACTTCCTCCTTCGCTTTGGTAGATACGACAGGCTTGCCAAAGCCTATAACCGATAGTAAAGATTCTCTTGTTCCCACACTTGAGGTTAATGAGCCTCAAAAAGCGGCAGAGAAACCTAAGCACGAACGCAAGGCATCCCAAAAGAAAGAAAAGAAAAATGAACTTTCGGAAGAAGAAACGTTTACTCCTCCTAATGATGAAGAAAAGCTTGCCAATGTAGGGGAATATATTCTTCCATCATTTGAATTGCTTGATATAAGAGAAACAACAGGCGTAACAAACCCTGAGCTTGAAATGAGAGAAGGAGCCCAAAAGCTTGTTGATACTCTTGCAAGTTTTAAGGTAGGCGCAACGGTTTCAAATATTTGCCGTGGCCCTGCAGTTACAAGATATGAGCTTGTGCCGGATGTAGGCGTTCGTATAAATAAAATCACATCTCTTTCCGACGATTTGGCACTTCGTCTTGCGGCTGAAAGCGTTAGGGTGGAAGCTCCTATACCCGGCAAATCCGCTATCGGTATTGAGGTTCCCAACAGTGAAAAAACCATGGTATCAATGCGTGAAATCATTGATACCGATGAATACAGGGCAGGTGCTCGCAAGAGCAAACTCAATGTTGCCTTAGGTAAGGATATAACAGGTAGAATCATCACTGCAGATCTTGCTAAAATGCCCCATTTGCTTGTTGCTGGTACTACCGGTTCCGGTAAGTCTGTTTGCCTTAATTCCATGATTGTAAGTATCTTATGCAACGCAACACCGGATGAAGTTAAACTCCTTATGATTGACCCCAAAATGGTTGAATTTACCGTTTATAATGGCATAGCTCACCTTGCAGTTCCTGTTGTTTCAAATCCCCGTAAAGCTGCCGGTGCACTCGGCTGGGCAGTAAGCGAAATGGAAAAAAGATATAAGCAATTTGCTGAAACGGGAGTAAGAGATTTTAAGGGCTTTAATAAACTTGCCGAATCAAGAGACGATCTCGTTAAAATGTATCAAATTGTTATATTCATTGATGAGCTTTCCGATCTTATGATGGCGGCACCTAAAGAGGTTGAGGATTCTATTTGTCGTCTTGCTCAAATGGCAAGAGCGGCAGGTATGCATCTTGTTATTGCTACGCAAAGGCCCTCCGTTGATGTTATTACGGGTATAATTAAAGCAAACATCCCTTCAAGAATCGCTCTTTATGTTTCATCACAAATAGATTCAAGAACTATTCTCGACCAAAGCGGAGCGGAGAAACTTCTCGGCAATGGCGATATGCTCTTTAATCCTGTAGGCTCGTTCAAACCTACAAGAGTTCAGGGCTGTTTCATTTCCGATGAAGAGGTGGAAAGAATTGTAGGATACATCAAGAAACAGCGTGATGCCGATTACAATGATGAGGCCGAAAAAGAAATGGATGCAAAGGCCGCTGCCATGGGTGGTAAATCTGCCAATAATGAAGATGAAGAGGAAAGCGACCTTGACCCGATGTTTAATCAGGCTGCAAAAACCATCGTTACTACAGGCAAGGCCTCTACAACTTATCTCCAAAAGAAATTAAAGCTGGGTTATGCAAGAGCATCAAGAATTATGGACCAGCTTGAAGAAAACGGCATTGTCGGCCCGGCGGATGGCGCTAAGCCTCGTGAAATTCTTATCAGTAAGCAGGAATGGTATGAGCGCCAAGCCCTCAATGAAAATGCACCTAAAACTCCGAAGGGTGAACAGCTCAGCTTTGATACTATGCCAACATCTTCATCAAAAACGCAGAATTATGAATATGATTACGAAGACGAATACGATGAAGACCCTGCCGCCGAAGATATAGAGGACGAGCTTGATGAAGCATATGCTCATAATGACGAGCTCTTTGAAGAAATAAAAATTGAAGAACTTCCGGAGGACACTTCCGATGATGATTTTGAGGAACTATCCGAAGAAGAATATTACGAAAAAGATGAATACAGCTCTGAGCCTAAAGAATATGAGGGCTTTGATGAGTATACTCAGGATTTCTCGTATGATGAATATCCGAACTATGAAGAAACGGACGAAGAAGAAAACGAGTATGCCGAAGAGATAGAAGATGAACTTGATGACTTTGATGCAGATGATGACAAAGACGAAGAAGAGATAGAAGATTTTGACGAGGATGATACCCCTGTTGAAATGGATTTAGATTTTGATGATGACGATGATGACATTGATGATTATTTCAATTAAGGAAGATTTATGAGCTTTTTACCGGTATCAAAACAGGATATGATTGAGCGAGGATGGGACAGCGTGGATTTTGTCTACGTTTGCGGTGACGCCTATGT
>CAVHYZ010000006.1:0-11440 GCA_963640495.1 Acutalibacteraceae bacterium | reverse complement strand
CTATGTTGACCACCCTGCCTTTGGTGCTGCAATAATCACGAGGGTGCTTGAAAATGCTGGCTTTAAAGTTGCGGTTCTTTCTCAACCGAATTGGAAAACAAATGTAGATTTTCAACGCTTTGGCAAACCTCGTCTCGGCTTCTTTGTGAGCAGCGGCAATATTGACTCAATGGTTGCTCATTATACAGTTGCCAAAAAACATCGTTCAACAGATTATTATTCACCGGGCGGAAAAATGGGCTTAAGGCCGGATAGAGCGGTTATAGTTTATTGTAACAAAATCCGTGAAATTTACGGCAAAATTCCCATTGTTATCGGTGGCTTGGAGGCGTCTTTACGCCGCTTTGCTCACTATGATTATTGGGACGATAAAATTCGCCGTTCAATTCTTTTTGATTCCCAAGCAGATTTAATTTCTTACGGTATGGGCGAAAGGTCTATAGTTGAAATTGCTCAGCGGCTTAATGCAGGGGAAGATATTTCTCTTATGCGTGATATAAGGGGCACCTGCTATAGCTGTGATGTGCGTGAAACCCCTTATGAGGGGGCTGAATGTCCGTCCTTTGAGAATGTCGTTAATTCAAAAAAAGAATATGCCATTTCCTGCCGAATACAACAGGATGAACAGGATTTTTTCAGAGGCAAAACCGTAAAACAGCGCCATGGCAATAAAATGCTTGTTCAAAATCCACCTTCAATGCCATTGTCTACTGAGGAGTTTGATGCTGTTTATGCCTTGCCTTTTGAAAGAGCATATCACCCTATGTATGAAAAAGACGGCGGCGTGCCGGGCATAGAGGAGGTTCGTTTTTCCATTACTCACAACAGAGGATGTTTCGGCGGTTGTAATTTTTGCTCGTTGGCATTTCATCAAGGAAGATATATCACCTCAAGAAGCAAAGAATCTATAGTAGAAGAAGCAAAGAAAATCACAAAGATGCCTGAATTTAAGGGCTATATTCACGATATAGGCGGGCCTACCGCTAATTTCAGACATCCTTCTTGCAGTGGTCAAGAGCAGAGAGGATTATGCAAAGGCAAACACTGTCTTGCACCTGCTCCGTGTCCACGGCTAAAAGCTGACCACAGTGAATATTTGGATATTTTAAGAACTGTAAGAAATTTACCGAATGTTAAAAAGGTTTTTATCCGTTCTGGAATAAGATATGATTATCTTTTGCAAGATAAAGACGATACATTTATAAAAGAGCTTGTAAAATATCATGTAAGCGGTCAATTAAAGGTTGCGCCTGAGCACTGTTCGGCAGCTGTTCTAGATAAAATGGGAAAGCCACATATAGAGGCATATATTGAGTTTTCAAAGAAATATTTTTCTTTATCTGAAAAAGCTGGCAAGGAGCAATATCTTGTGCCTTATCTTATGTCTTCTCATCCTGGCAGCACAATGAAAGAGGCTGTTGAACTTGCATCGTTTTTAAAAAAATTGGGCATAAGACCTGAACAGGTGCAGGATTTTTATCCTACTCCCGGCACAATTTCCACTTGTATGTACTATACGGGCCTTGATCCCTATACCATGAAAGAAGTTTACACGGCAAAGAATCCTCATGAAAAGGCTTTGCAAAGGGCACTTTTGCAATATTACAATCCAAAAAACACTGAACTTGTTCGTGAGGCACTCATAAAGGCGGGTAGGCGAGATTTGATAGGATATTCCGACAAATGTCTTGTTTCTCCCGTAAAACAAAATTTCGGCAAAAATAAGCCGAATGATAATTACGGAAAGGCATATAATTCCAAGTATGGCAAGGCGAAGAAAAAGTAAAAAAATGCTGTCAATAATAGCAGCTCTCATATTGGCTGTTGCAAGCTCTCTTTGTTTTTATTTTAACCCAAGTTTGATTGAAGGACTTGAAAATACTTTGGGTGAAAGCACAACTGTCCAAAGCGGTAATTTTACTGTTTATTACGCTGATGTAGGGCAGGGAGATTGTTCTCTTGTTATCTGTGACGGAGAGTCGATGCTTATTGATGCAGGTGAAAACGGCTATGAGCAAGCAGTCTTTAAACTACTTGATTCTCAAGGAATAGATACCCTTGATTATGCTGTTGCAACTCATCCTCATTCTGATCATATCGGTGGTATGGCAGAGACGCTTGAAACTTTCGGGGCTAATACTTTTATTTTACCTGATGTGAGCAGAGATTATATCACGGCGGAAAAAACATATTCGGCTATGATAACTGCCACTAAAAACTGTAATGCGGAAATTAAAAATCCGATAGTAGGTGATACTTTTAATTTAGGCTCTGCAAAGATTGAAATCGAAGGCCCTATTTCTATGGATGGCACAGAGCTTAATGATTATTCGTTGGTAATAAAAATCACTTACGGTGATACAAAATTCCTTTTTTGCGGTGATGCTGAGGCAAAGGAAGAAAATGAAATTCTCGAATTCGGTTCAGATGTTGATGCCGATGTGCTTAAAGTGGCACACCACGGCTCTTCGGGCTCGTCTACTAATGAATTTCTCGAGGCTGTTTCACCGGAATATTGTGTAATATCCTGTGGCAAAGATAACGACTACGGTCATCCTCACAAGGCAACTCTTGAAAGATTAAAAAAATATACAAAAGAAATTTATCGCACAGATATTTGTGGCACTGTAAAAGCTGAAAGTGACGGTAAAACCATTACATTCTCTTATTGAATTTATCAAACTCACTCAAAAAATCACTTTCTAAACTATAAAAAACGACAAAAAGCACTGTTTTATTCATTTTGTTCTTGAATAATGCGGTGCTTTATAATATAATATAATAAATATAGCTAATTAGCGGAGGTTTATCCTTTGATTTCAGTAAATAAATTTTCTGTGCCTTCAGAAGAACTTGAAAAACAAAAAGAATATACAGAACTTGCAAAGTCTTTGATAGAACTGAAATTTCAGTCACCACCCAAAGCTTTTGTTCACACTTATGGCTGCCAAGGTAATGTTGCAGACGGTGAAAGGCTCAAGGGCATGCTTGAAAGTATAGGCTACGAGTTTACAGAGGAGCTTAATGAAGCGGATCTTGTCTTATATAACACCTGTGCTGTCAGAGAACATGCAGAGGACAGAGTCTTCGGAAATGTAGGCGCTCTTAAAGTCCTTAAAGCAAACAACAAAGAAATGAGAGTTCTTCTTTGCGGCTGTATGATGCAGCAACCTCACATAGCAGAGAAAATTCGTAAAAGCTACCCCTTTGTTGATGTTGTGTTTGGCACAAACGTTACACACAAATTACCCGAGTTTATTTATAAGTCGCTTTCCACCGGCAAAAAAATATGCGAAATCCCTTCCGGGGACGGTGTTATAACCGAGGACGTACCTGTTCACCGTGACAACGGGTTTAAAGCATGGGTTCCCATTATGTACGGTTGCAATAATTTTTGCACCTATTGTATAGTGCCTCATGTAAGAGGGAGAGAGAGAAGCCGTGACCCGCAGCTTATTATTGCGGAGATCAAAGATTTAATTTCAAAAGGCTACAAAGAAATCACACTTTTAGGCCAAAATGTAAATTCATACGGGAAGACACCGGATTATGGCTATAATTTTGCTAAACTTCTTAAAGAAATCAATGATTTAGATGGGGATTTCATTATCAGATTTATGACCTCTCATCCGAAAGATTGCTCAAAAGAGCTTCTCGATACAATGGCAGAGTGTGATAAAGTGGCAAAACATCTTCATCTTCCCTTCCAATGCGGAAGCGACAGAGTGCTTAAAAAAATGAACAGAGGCTATACCGCAGAGAAATATTTAAGCCTCCTTGATTATGCTTATAAAGTTATGCCGAATTTATCTGTTACCAGCGATGTTATTGTGGGTTTCCCCGGCGAAACATACGATGATTTCTTGCAAACAGTTGAGCTTGTTAAAAAAGCAAACTTTACATCAATGTTTACTTTCATTTACTCCCCAAGGGAAGGCACTCCCGCTGCCACATGGCCTGATCCTATTTCAGCGGAAGATAAGGGCAAATGGTTCAGAGAACTTCTTAAAGTTCAGGAATCTATCGCAGCAGAACGTACTAAGCTCAGCCTCGGTAAAACATACAGAGTCCTTTGTGAAAGTGTCAGTAAAAGCGGATTGATTGAAGGTAGAACCGAAGGCAATATAATTATAGAATTTCCTGCCGATAAATCGGTTATCGGCACATTTCAAAATGTAACTGTTACGGAGTCTTTAACATGGATTCTCAGAGGGCAGCTTGCAGAAAACTAAATATTTTAAGCGTATGCTTTTAATAGAATAATTATTCATTTGATTGGAGAAAACTTATGGACGACGCAATTATTGCAAAAGCAAGAGAACTCGGCGCACTTCTTCAAAAAGACGAGCGTTACTTAAAGTTTCTTGAAGCCCAAAAAACGAATCAGGCAGATAACGAGCTTAACGAGCTTATCGCAAAGCTTCAACTTGCACAAATGACCTTCCAGCAGGAAGCAAGCAAGGAAGAAAAAAATGATGCAAGGCTCCAAGAACTTGATCAGGAATTCGGCCAGCTTTATAACAGAATTATGTCAAATCCCAATATGCAGGCTTATGAAAAGGCTGCAGCAGAGATTGATACTCTTATGAAGTATGTTAACGGTATCTTTACACTTTGCCTTCAGGGCGAAGATCCTGCAACATGTGAGCCTCATGATGATGAGCATCATTGCGGTTGCGGATGTGAAGATGATCACTGTGATTGTGGCTGCGGAGACGGCGGCTGCCATCATCACTAAGAAAAATTACGGTGCAGGGTTAATCCTTGCACCGTACAATCGGTATTTTTTGAAAGGTCAGGTAGTTAAATCGTGGCAGAATATACACCCATGATGAAACAATATTTTGAAATCAAAGAGCAGTACCCGGACACTATAGTTATGTTCCGCTTGGGCGATTTCTATGAAATGTTTTTTGATGATGCCAAAACCGCTTCCACAGAGCTTGAACTCGTGCTTACAGGCAGAGATTGTGGCCAGCAGGAGCGTGCACCTATGTGCGGTATACCTTATCATGCTTGTGACAGCTATATTGCTCGCCTTGTGTCAAAGGGTTATAAGGTTGCAATTTGCGAACAGCTTGAGGATCCTGCACTTGCCAAAGGCATTGTAAAAAGAAATGTTACAAGGGTTATCACACCCGGCACTGTTATAGAAAGCACAATGCTTGATGAAAGTAAAAATAACTTTCTCGGATGTATATGTTGTACAGCTAACGGTGTAGGCGTTTGCTTTACAGATGTTTCAACGGGTAGTATTCACGTCACACAGTTTGAAAACAAAAACTGTCAAAAAAACATTATAAACGAGCTAGGCCGCTTTTCTCCGAGAGAGGTTGTCGTTAATACAGATGTTCTTGAACTTGTAGAGGTTACAAGCTTCATTAAAACAAGACTTAATAACGCTTCTTGTGAAATTCTTGACAGTGAATGTTTTGATCTTTCAAAAGCTACCGCAACAATTCTTAAACAATTCAAAATTACTTCTGTTTCTCAAATAATTCCGGATTCTTCCATGGCGGCAATATATGCCGTGGGAGCAGCAGTTGACTATCTTCGCTCTGTTCAAAAGAACGAGCTTAAAAATATCACATCCCTTGATTATTACGGCGAAGGTAGTTTTATGCGCCTTGATGTTTCAGCTCTCAGAAATCTTGAGATAACAGAAACTCTCCGCAACAGAGAAAAAAGAGGCTCCCTTTTGTGGGTGCTTGATAAAACCAAAACTTCCATGGGCAAGCGTATGCTTCGCACATGGATTGAACAGCCTCTTTTAAATATCGGTGGCATCACAAAGCGCCATAATGCGGTTAAAGAATTATATGACCTACCGCTTTTGAGAAATGATATAGTGGAATCTCTCAGTGGTTGCCAAGATATCGAAAGGCTTATTACAAGGATTTCTTACGGTACTGCTAATGCAAGAGAACTGAGGGCACTTTCGGCATCTCTTTTAAAAATGCCCTGTGTAAAGGAATTCCTCAATTCTTGCAATTCTTCTTTGCTTAAAGAAATAAACAGTGGAATAGAAACTCTTGATGATATAACCGAACTTATTGAAAATTCAATTGTGGATGAACCTCCGTTTTCCGTTCGTGAAGGTGGCATGATAAAAGATGGTTTTAATGCGGAACTTGACGAATACCGTGATATTGTTAATAACGGTAAGGGTTACCTCGCAGATATACAGGCGAGGGAACAGGAAAGAACGGGTATTAAAAAGTTGAAAATCGGATATAACCGAGTTTTCGGCTACTATATTGAAGTAAGTAATTCTTTCAAAGAGCTTGTGCCTGATGATTATATTAGAAAACAAACTCTCACAAATTGTGAAAGATTTATAACGCAGGAGCTTAAAGAACTTGAATCAAAAGTTTTGAGTGCCCAGGAAAGAATAGCACACCTTGAATTTGAAATCTTTGATTCTGTCAGAAAAAAAGCTGCTGATAAACTTTACGAAATTCAGCGAACCGCTTCAAGCGTTGCTTGCCTTGATGTGCTTTGCTCTTTTGCAAATGTTGCATCTGAAAATAATTATACATGCCCCGAAATGAATGCGGGCAATGAAGTGATAATCTCAGATGGCAGGCATCCTGTTGTTGAAAAAATGATAGATTATCCTTTTGTTCCAAATGACACGGTTCTTGACGGAGAAGATAACAGATGTGCAATTATTACCGGCCCCAATATGGCAGGTAAATCCACATATATGCGCCAAGTTGCACTTATATGTTTGATGGCTCAAGCAGGATCTTTTGTTCCTGCAGCGTCCGCAAGGCTTTGTGTTGTGGATGGAATTTACACAAGGATTGGAGCATCCGATGACCTTGCCTCAGGTTCCTCAACTTTTATGGTTGAAATGAGTGAAGTTGCGGATATTCTTAAGAGTGCCACATCAAGAAGCCTTATTATTTTTGATGAAATAGGCAGAGGCACTTCAACCTTTGACGGGATGAGTATTGCAAGAGCTGTGCTTGAGTATTCATCGGATAAAAAGAAACTCGGTGCAAAAACTCTTTTTGCAACTCATTATCACGAGCTCACAGAACTTGAAAATAAAGTTAACGGAGTTAAAAATTACAATATCGCCGTTAAAAAGAGAGGGGATAATATAACATTCCTTCGCCGTATTGTGCCGGGATGTGCAGACGGGAGCTACGGTATTGAGGTTGCTAAGCTTGCGGGTGTGCCGAATTCTGTTGTGGAAAGAGCAAAGGTTGTACTTAAAGAAATAGAAAGTGAAACGGGCAGACCTATTGTCTTTGAAGATAAATCAAAAGAAAATGAAAGTTTGCAAATTTCATTTTCATCAAATAATGATGAAGCAATAAGAAATAAACTGAAAAATATTGACATAAATACTTTAACTCCCATTGAAGCTATGCAAACTCTTTATGAGCTTATTTCAATGGCAGAGTAACAAACTACGAAAGGAGAGCCTTTATGCCCAAAATAAATGTAATGCCAAAGCATCTTGCAGAACTTATTGCAGCCGGGGAAGTCGTTGAAAGACCGGCATCAATCGTAAAGGAACTCCTTGAAAATTCCGTAGATGCAGGGGCAGATACCATAACTCTTGAAATAAAGAATGGCGGTATTTCCTATATCCGTATTTCAGATAATGGATGCGGAATAGCCCGTGAGGATGTTCATAACGCTTTTGTAAGCCATGCAACCAGTAAAATTACAACAGCGGAAAATCTTAATTCAATAACTACTCTCGGTTTTAGGGGTGAGGCGCTTGCAAGTGTGGGAGCTGTTTCGAGAGTTGAAATGCTTACCAAAACAGCCGATGAACTTATCGGTACAAGGTATTGCATAGAATTCGGAGAAGAAACTCTTATTGATGATGCAGGTTGTCCGGCAGGCACCACGATTACGGTGCGTGACCTGTTTCTTAAAACTCCCGCCCGAATGAAATTCCTTAAAAAAGATGTTACAGAGGCCAATGCTGTTGCACTTGTTATGGACAGAATTGCTCTTTCCCATCCGGAAATTTCTTTCAGATTTATCAGAGAAGGCAAGCAAACACTTATAACGGGCGGAAAAGGAGATTTGTTTACTTGCATAAGCGAAACTCTCGGTAAAGAATTTGCCTCTCAGCTCATTTCCTGTGAGAATGAAACGGGTGGTGTAAAAATTTCGGGATTTATTTCAAAGCCTCAATATTCTCGCCCAAACAGAAATATGCAATATTTCTTTATCAACAATAGGTTTATTAAAACGGGCACAGGTTCAGCGGCAATTTCCGAAGGATACAGAAACAGCATAATGGTAGGGAAATTTCCTTCTTGTGTTATAAATATTGAGCTTGACCCATCCCTTGTAGATGTTAACGTTCACCCTGCCAAAACAGAGGTTAGGTTTACAGATGAAAGACCTGTGTTTAATGCAATTTTTGGCGCTTGTAAAAATGCCTTGGCAGAAAAAGATACTCGCAAACAGCTTATATACCCGCAAAAACAATATACAAAAGAATATTTAGATAGTTTAACTAAAGAGCCGGAAAGAGTGCCGGAACAAATAAAAATGCCTGTTCAAAAATCAGATTTTTGGCAGCATTACACTCCATCCGGTGAAAAGATTGAGCAAAAACCAAAGACAACTATCGATGATAAACCGGTAACTGTCGAAAAGCCAAAACCATATATTCCCAAAACAACAGTTACGGCAGCGTCGCCTAAAGAAAGCTTATCTCCTGATGATAATAAAATTGATTCAATGGAGAATATTCTTCTTAATTCAAGGTCCCCGAAGGCTGTGAATGCTTCTCCTAAAAAGATTGAAACCGTTACCGAACCTGTATTACCGAAAGATGCAAATGAATTTAACGAAGAAGAATTTCATTTGGTTGGTGAGGCCTTCCGCACTTACATTATATGTGAATATAAGAAAAAACTTGTGCTTATAGATAAGCATGCTGCTCACGAAAGAATTATTTATGAGCGACTCAAAAGAGAAAACGGTGAAAGAAGCGGTCAAATTTTGCTTATGCCGATAACCGTTACACTTTCAAAAGATGAATATTCTGCGGTGCTTGAAAATGCTGATCTTATAAATTCATCAGGATTTGAAGTTGAAGATTTTGGAAACGGATGTATTATTATAAGGGAATGCCCGATGGAACTTTCGCCGGACGATGTGCCTGATGTTATTGCGGAAATAGCAGGCAGGTTTGTAGAGAAAAAACAGGATGTTTTATTTGAGAAAATGGATTGGATTTTTCATTCTGTTGCTTGCCGTAGTGCAATAAAAGCAGGAGATTTTACATCAAGACTTGAGATGGAAAGTTTTGCAAAACAGCTTTTGTCCATGCCGGAGATAAGATACTGCCCACATGGCAGACCTGTACTTCTTGAAATGTCACAGAGGGAGCTGGAAAAAAATTTTGGCAGAATACAATAAAATACCTCTTCTTGCGGTTGTAGGTCCTACTGCTTCCGGGAAAACAGCACTCGGTGTAAATATTTGCAAAAAAATACAGGGTGAAGTTGTTTCTTGTGATTCCATGCAAATTTACAGGGGAATGTGTATTGCTACAGCAAAGCCTACGGCCGAGGAAATGGACGGCGTGCCACATCATTTAGTTGATTTTGTCGATCCTAATGAAACATTCAGCGTGGCAAAGTATTGTGAAATTGCAAAAAAGACTATTGCAGATATCATCGCTCGTGGAAAAACTCCTGTTTTGGTGGGTGGCACAGGCCTCTATTATTCTTCTCTTGTGGATAATATAAATTTTCTCGATGAAGACACTGATTTTGATTATCGCCAATTTTTAAAAAACAGAGCAGATAACGAGGGCACTGATGTATTGCTTGAAGAGTTGAAAAAAATAGACCCTAAAACCGCTTCACGGTTACATGCAAATAATACAGGCAGAATTATAAGAGCTTTGGAAATATACCATACTACAGGCAAAACAATTACAGAACAAAATGAGTTATCAAGAGCAAATCCGTCACCTTATGATGTTAAAACTGTTTGTCTCGATGCGAAGGATAGGCAGTTTTTATATAATCGAATAAATTTACGAGTTGACCTTATGCTTGAAACGGGGCTCGTGAAGGAAGCAAAAGAATTTTTTAAAAACAATATAGGCCGTACTGCAGTGCAGGCAATAGGATATAAAGAATTAAAGCCGTATTTTGATGGCACAGCAACTCTTGATGAATGTGTTGAAAATCTAAAAATGCAAACAAGGCGTTATGCCAAAAGACAGCTTACTTGGTTTAGGCGTGATGAAAGAATAAAATTTCTGTACATTGATGAATATTCTTCCTTGCAGGAATTAACAAAGGCGGCTCTTGCCGCTATGGGAAAGGAGAGTGATTGATTTTGAAAGCAGACAGAATAATGCGTATTGTCGCAGTTGTTCTGGTGGCGTTTATTGTTGTTTTTTTGACGATAAATGTTATAAGCTCTACCGGCAGCAGTTATAAAACATCAACTGCAATGATAACAACGGTTGCGGATACCATTGATGCTGATATGTTTATCATACGTGATGAAATAGTTGTTGAAGGCAGCGAATCCGGTGTTGTTGTTCCTCTTGCTGTTAACGGCGAAAGAGTCGGAAAGGGCAGCGATATTGCAGCAGTATTTTCAAGTGAAACAGCCGCTGAAAATTATTCATTATCCATCACACTCTCTAAAAAACTTGATACATATAAAAAGATAGATAGTCAAGTAAGGCTTGCAAATCTTGATCTTGAAAAACTTAGCACAGAGGTTTACACAGATTTTTATGCTATGCTTGACAGCGTTTATAGTAATGACTTTTCAAATATTACTGAAGATGAACTTTCTTTTAGTGAAAACTTATCAAGAAAAAATATTTCTTTGGGCTATGATGTGGATTGCACTTCTCAAATAGAAAGTCTTGAGAATGAAATTGCCTCTCTCTCTGTTTCAGAACCCACAAGTGTTATTTCCGCTGAATCTTCAGGCTACTTTGTTAGCCGCCCTGATGGGTATGAAAATATTCTCACAACTGCAGATGTTGATTCTTTAACCGAAGAAAAACTTGTTAATGCCCTAAAAGCTGAAAAATCCGAAATATCCGATACGGCAATGGGCAAGATAATTACCGGCTATGAATGGTATATTGCCACTATAGTCAGCTCTGCAGATATGGCGGATGTTGAAGCAGGCAAAACTATGAGTCTAATGCTTGGAGACGGAGAAAATGAAACTGTAAAAGCTAAACTATATTCAAAAAATATAATTGATGATAATAGAGTTCTTTTGGTCTTTAAAACATCATATATGAACGAAGAACTTGCTACTCTTCGCAAGGTTAATGGCAAAATACTTGTTAGAAATTATAAAGGTATAAAAATTCGTAAAGAAGCCGTTCGCTTTATAAATGATGAAGATGGAAACCAAGTGGAAGGCGTTTATATTGTTGAGGGTAATGTAATAAAATTCAATAGAATAGAAG
>CAVHYZ010000005.1:0-39904 GCA_963640495.1 Acutalibacteraceae bacterium | reverse complement strand
ATCTGTTCCTTTACTTCCTTTATCTTTTCCTTTGTTCAGTTTTTAGGGTGCGTTAATATAATCGCTCTTTTTCCTCCTGTAATTACAGGAGGTTTTTTATTTTAATTTGTATTGTGATATTACATAAAATATAATGCTAATCAGGAAAATAAATCTCATAGTTGCTTTATTGATTATTTTTTTATTTTTGTTATAATATTTTACGGCGTGTAGCAATTCTGCGTAAATCCAGTTGCAGGTTGCACACGCTTATTTTTTTGTCAAAAGAAAGGATGAAATTATGGATTCGGCAAATTCTTTTTTAGGGACAGAGTCAATGGGAAAACTTATGAGAAAGTATTCTGTTCCCTGTATTATTTCCCTCCTTGTAGGTGCACTTTACAACATAGTAGATCAGATCTTTATTGCAAACGCAAGTTATCTCGGCTCTTATGGTAACGCTGCAAATACTGTTGTTTTTCCGATGACTGTTGTGGCCTTAGCAATAGCTGTTCTTATTGGTGATGGAACTTGTGCATTTGTAAGCATATCCCTTGGTAAGAATGAAAAAGAGGACGCTAATAAATCTGTTGGCAATGCAATTGTTTTGTGCGTTTTAAGTTCTTTTGTTTTAATGGCAATATATCTTATTTTCAGCGAACCTCTGCTTTCTCTTTTCGGTGGAAATGTTAACGAAGAAATACATACTTTTGCAAAGGAATATTTCTTTTATATTACTCTCGGTATTCCATTTTATATGTTTGGTCAGGCAATGAACCATATTATTCGAAGTGATGGTAGCCCTAAAATTGCAATGATTGCTACGGTTTCCGGTGCTGTAATAAATTTAATTCTTGATCCAATTTTTATTTATGCTTTTCATTTGGGTATGATGGGTGCTGCTATAGCAACCGTTATAGGACAGGTTTTTACAGCTGCTCTTTCAATATGGTATCTTTGCAGAATGAAGGTTATTCACCTTAAAAAAAGCAGTTTCGGCTTCAATGGGAAAATTATTTTAAGATCCGGTCAGCTTGGAATTACAAGTTTTCTTGCTCAGGTGTCAATGGTCATATCTATGGCGGCTGTACAAAATATGTGCATGAAGTACGGCGCACTTGATCCTGTTTTCGGACAGGTTGAGTATGCTCAAATTCCCCTTGCTGTTTTGGGTATAGTTATGAAATTCTTTCAAATTGCCATTTCTGTTGCTATTGGTATGGCAGCCGGGTGCATCCCTATTGCAGGGTATAATGTAGGTGCCGGCAGAAGTGACCGTGCAAAAAAACTTTTTTCATATTTGCTTATAGGGGAGTTTATTGTAGGCGTTGTTGCTCTTATTATTGTAGAAGTATTTCCTCTTCAGATTTCAATGCTTTTCGGGGCCGCAAACGAGAGCACATATTACTCTGAATTTACAGTTAAATGTTTTAGAACTTATCTTTGCTTGATGCCACTTGCAACTCTTAATAAAGGCACATTTATCTATTTGCAGGCTTTGGGAAAGGCTGCTGCATCAACAATCGTATCTATGGCAAGAGAAATTATATTCGGTGTGTTTTTGCCTATTATAATGCCGGTTTTTCTTGGACTTGATGGTATATTGTGGTCATTTCCTCTTGCGGATTTGCTTACGTTTTTTATTGCCTTATTTTTTATATGCAAAATGTTCAACGAACTTTCGAAAAAGAAAATCAAATGATATTGATATTTCTCCGGTCATTTTTCTCTTGAATTATATATATGACCTATGATAATATACGTTCGTAAACAGTGAGTTTATAATACTTATGTTCGGAGCAAAAATATGGGTACTTTTGAAATAAAAAAAGACGGATTTTATCTTAACAATGAGCCATTCAGAATTATTGCGGGTGCTATTCATTATTTTCGTGTTCCTCGTGAATATTGGCGTGACAGACTTATAAAATTAAAAGCCTGTGGTTTTAATGCGGTTGAAACTTACGCAGCATGGAATTTGCACGAAAAAGAAGAAGGAAAATTTGATTATGATGATATGCTTGACATTGAATCCTTCCTTGCACTTGCAGAAGAATTGGGGCTTTATGCCATTGTAAGACCGGGCCCGTATATCTGCTCGGAGTGGGAGTTTGGCGGCCTTCCTTGGTGGCTTCTGAAAAATGATGAAATGCATTTAAGGTGTATGGATAAAGACTATCTTTCAGCTGTTGACAGATTTTTTGCTGATTTTATCCCTCGCATTGCAAAGCATCAAATAACCGAGGGTGGAAATGTAATTCTCGTTCAGGTTGAGAATGAATACGGTAGTTACGGTGATGACAGTGAATATATCAGATATATTGCAGAGCTATTAAAAAAGAACGGCATAACAGTGCCTTTATTTACATCCGACGGCACAGAGTATCAGATGCTTACAGGTGGCACCGTGCCTGAAATTCATAAAACATCAAATTTCGGTTCAAGAGCAATGGAGAATTTTAAAAAACTCCGTGAATATCAGCCTGACGGCCCACTTATGTGTACGGAATTTTGGAACGGTTGGTTCGATCATTGGACAGAGGAACACCATCACAGAGATCCGAAAGAAGCGGCGGAGTGCTTTGAAGAAATTTTCGCAGCAGGAGCAAGTATTTCTTGCTATATGTTCCACGGTGGCACTAATTTCGGCTATATGAACGGCGCAAATAATTATGATTTTTATGAGCCTACTGTTTCAAGCTATGACGATGACGCTCCCGTTGGGGAAAGCGGTAATTTAACGGAAAAATATCACCTTATAAAAGATGTTATTTCAAAATATGCACCTATTCCAGATATTGAAATGCCTGAGCCTATAAAAAAGAAAAAATACGGAGAAATTACTTTTACAAAATCCGCAAAACTTTTTGATAACCTTGAGAATTTGGCAGAGCCTAAAGAAATAGTCGCCCCTGTTCCAATGGAAAAATTAGATCAAGGCTATGGATATATTCTCTATAAAACTCATGTGAGAGGGCCGAGAAACTGCCAGCCTGTTTATTTACAGGAGGTACATGATAGAGGATATATTTACAAGGACAGAAAGCTTCTCGGAATACAGTATAGAAACGATACGGAAAATAATATTTCTGCCGGCTTTGATAAAGAGGGGAATGAACTTTCCGTGCTTGTTGAAAATATGGGTCGCGTAAATTACGGTGCTAATCTCAAAGATTATAAGGGGGTTACAGAGGGTATTCGACTCGGCAATAGCTTTGTTTATCATTGGCTTGCATATAATTTAACGTTTGAGGATTTAAGCAAGATTCAATTTAATGAGGGCGTACCGGAATTTGACGGTGAACCTGTTTTGCTTAAAGCTGAAATCAATATCGATGATTGTTGCGATACTTTTGTTAAATTGCCGGGCTTTAAGAAGGGGATTATTATCATCAACGGCAAAATTCTTTCAAGATATTGGGAGGTTGGTCCGCAAAAATCTGCTTACGTTCCTGCACCTTTCCTTAAAAAAGGAAAAAATGAGCTTGTTGTAATTGAATTTGAAGGTTATGACAATGCTGTTGCATTTCTTGATGATGAAGAAGAATTGGGATAAAAACATGGCCTGTCCAAGTGGCAGGCCTTTTTTCTTTTGAAATGTTTACAATCACAAAATAAATTTTCAGTTGACAATTCAAAACTTAGCATATAATATATAATAAATTAAAATAAGGCAGGTATGCCCAAAATGGAAAGAATAACGGCAAGAAACAATGATAAAATTAAATATGCCGTGCAACTCAGCACAAGCTCTTCCAAAAGAGGTGAAATGGGTGAGTTCTTTTTAGAGGGAGCGAGGCTTTGCTCGGATGCCGCAAAAACAGGAGTACAATTTGTAAGAGCTTTTTTTACCTCATCTGCACTTAAAAAATATTCTGAGTATATTCAAAATATAACAGATGTTTGTTCCGAGTGTTATGAAATAAGTAATGAGGTTGCCTCTAAACTCAGCGATACAGGCTCGACTCAAGGGGTTTTTTGCATTTGCAAATCCGGTAATAGAATTTCAAATTCCATAGATTTTAGCGGTAAATACCTTGCCCTTGAAAATATACAAGATCCATCAAACTTAGGAGCAATCAGCAGAAGCGCCGAGGCTCTTGGGCTAACCGGGCTTATTGTAAGTGGCGGATGTGATATATACAATCCAAAAGCTTTACGTGCGGCGATGGGTTCATCTTTGAGAATTAAAATCACAATTACCGAAAACCTTCCGGAGCTTTTGAAAGAATGTGAAAAGAGTGACATGCTTACCCTTGCATCTGTGCCAAACGCCGGTGCGGAGGATATTCGCTCTGTTGATTTAGCAAAAGGAACGATTATTTGTATTGGTAATGAAGGTAACGGACTTACAGGGGAAACCATAAATGCTTGCAAAAAGCAAGTTACTATACCTATGGACGGTAGAGCGGAATCTTTTAATGCCTCGGCTGCTGCCGCCATTCTTGCATGGGAGCTGAAAAAATGAGTGAAGCGAAATATTGGATATGGCTTTCAATGGCTCTTGGTGCCGGGGCAAGGACGGATGAGGTGCTTAGCGCATATTCATCGCCGGAAGTAATATATAACGAAAGCCGCAGAGAGCGAATAATTTCCGGAGTTTTTACAAAGGCAAGGCTTGATAGGCTGGAAAAAGTTCAACTAAGTGAGGCTGAAAAGGCTGTAGAGCTTTGCAATAAAAACGGCTGGAAGATTTATACACCGGATGATGAATCCTATCCGGAGAAGTTAAGAAATCTTACGGATATGCCTCTTGTACTTTTCTGTGACGGAGATTTATCCTGTATTGACGGTAAAGTTACAATAGGTGTTGTAGGCACAAGAAATCCATCTTTTGAAAGCGTAAAAATAGCCAGAAAGCTTTCATTTGACATTGCTCAAAAAGGTGCAATAATAGTGAGCGGCGGAGCGCAGGGCATAGATTCTGCTTCACACGAGGGTGCGCTAACTGCCGGAATGCCCACGGTTTGCGTGCTTGGCTGTGGCCTTGGCACACGGTATCTTATGTCAAACGCTTCTATGAGAAGCGAAATTGCAAAAATCGGCGCTGTCATTACCGAATATCCACCTTTTTCCGAAGCAAGTAAAACGACTTTTCCATTGAGAAACAGAATTATATCCGGCTTGAGTAACGGAGTGCTTGTGGTTGAGGCAGGGGAGAGAAGCGGTTCACTTATTACCGCAGGCTGTGCAATAAATCAAGGCAGAGATGTTTTTGCTGTGCCGGGCAGTATTCTCAGCACTGCTTATACCGGAGCAAATAAATTAATTAAGGACGGCGCAAGGGCGGTGACCTGCGCCGAAGATATATTGGAAATTTACGAAGGATTATATCCTAAGGCTTTTGAAAATCAAAAATCAAAGGAAGCAGAAAGCTCAAATAAGAAGCTTATTCAAAGAATTGTTCCCCATGATATTGAGGGGGATGCACTTATTGTTTACAAATTATTAAGTGAAAATCCCTTGCATTCCGATGAAATTTATGCTATAAGCGGACTAAATCCGGCAAAAACCATGGCAGCACTTACGGAGCTTGAAATTATGGGCTATGCGTCACAAACAGAAGGAAAGAATTATATTCTTTCTTAATATAGATTAGGAGCAAAATATGTCAAAACTTATAATCGTTGAGTCGCCTGCAAAGGCGAATACAATAAAAAAATATCTTGGCAGCGGATATGATGTTGTTGCATCAAAGGGCCATGTCAGAGACTTGCCTGATAAAAAATTAAATGTTGATGTTAACAATCATTATGCGCCAAAATACGAAATAATTCCCGAAAAGAAAAAACTTGTTGAAGATCTTAAAGAAAAGGCGGAAAAAAGCGAAAAAGTTTATCTAGCAACCGACCCGGACCGTGAGGGAGAGGGTATATCTTGGCACCTTGCTTATGTTATGGGCCTTGATCTTAATGATACCAACAGAGTTACATTTAACGAAATTACAAAAAGTGGTATAAAGGCCGGCATGGCAAGCCCCCGCAAAGTAGACATGGATCTTGTTAACGCTCAGCAGGCAAGAAGAATTCTTGACAGGCTTGTAGGCTACACTCTCAGCCCCTTTGTTTCTCAAAAAATCAGGCCTCGTCTTTCAGCCGGTCGTGTGCAAAGCGTTGCATTAAGATTAATTGTTGACCGTGAAGATGAAATAAACGCTTTTGTACCCGATGAATATTGGAGCATTGAGGCAAAGCTTGCCGCAGAGTCAAGAAAAATTATTAAAGCATCTCTTGATTCCGATGAAAAGGGAAAAATTAAATTAACAAACGAGGCAGAGGCAAAAGTTTATACGGACCGTCTTGACGGCTCGGAGTTCAGCGTAAAGAGTGTTAAAAAAGGCACTAAAACCAAAAAGGCTGCTCCGCCTTTTACCACTTCAACCTTGCAGCAGGAAGCGTCCAAAAAGTTGGGCTTTCAAGCTTCAAGAACGATGAGAGCGGCTCAAGAACTTTATGAAGGTGTTGAGGTTACCGGCCATGGCAGCATGGGTTTGATTACTTATATGAGAACGGACTCTCTCCGTATTTCCGAAGAAGCTCGTGTAGCCGGAACACAGTTTATTGTTGATAATTACGGCCCCGAATATGTACCGCCGAAACCGAATTATTATAAAACAAGCTCTAATGCTCAGGATGGTCATGAGGCTATAAGACCTTCAACCCCGTCAATTACCCCGGAAATGGTAAAAAATGACCTTACCTCCGACCAACTTAAGCTTTATACTCTTATTTGGAGAAGGTTTATTGCCTGCTTAATGTCACCTTGTGTTCAAAATACAACCAAACTTGAAATAATCTCACAAAAGGCCGAGGGCAAAGATAAATTTTGCATCCTTACAGCTACCGGTTATTCTGTTAAATTTGAAGGCTTTACAAAGGTTTACGAACTTTCAGAAGAAGAACTTGATAAGAATGTGTTGCCGGAGGTTAAGCAGGACGAAAAATTAAAGCAGCGAGAAATTATACCCACACAGCACTTCACCCAGCCACCGGCAAGATATACGGAAGCATCTCTTATTAAGGAGCTTGAAGAGAACGGCGTTGGCCGCCCCTCAACCTATGCTTCCATTATTTCCACAATAACAAATAAAGATTATGTGGAGCGTAGGCAAAAACAACTTGTTCCCACAGAGCTCGGAATGGCAGTTGTAAAATTGCTTAAAGACAGATTCCCGAAAATCGTTGATCCCAAGTTTACCGCCCGTATGGAAGGTGATCTTGACAGAGTGGGCAGCGGTGAAATAGACTATGTTAAAATGCTGGACGATTTCTACCCCGACCTTAAAAATCAGGTTGATAAAGCAAGGGAAGATATGCGTGGCGAAAAAATACAGCTTGAGGAAGATAAAACGGATATCATCTGCGATAAATGCGGCGGGAATATGCTTATTAAGAACGGCAGATTCGGCAGATTCCTCGGCTGCTCCAATTATCCTAAATGCAACAATGTTATGCCTCTTGTGCTCGGAAAGGGACTTTGCCCCAAGTGCGGCGGAGATATAGTTGAAAAACGTTCAAGAAAAGGACATGTTTTCTATGGCTGTTCAGGTTATCCCAATTGTGATTTTGTAAGCTGGGATCCACCCACAGGAGAGCACTGCCCGTTGTGTAACAGCCCTATGTTTGCAAAGAAAGGCAACAAGCCCTACTGCTGCAATTCCAATTGCGAAAATGCAAAAAAGACCGGTGGAAGAAAAAGAAATGACAAAAGTTAAAGTTATAGGTGGCGGTTTTGCCGGGTGCGAAGCAGCGTGGCAACTGGCCCAAAGGGGCATGGAGGTTGAACTTTATGAAATGAAACCCAAGAAATTCTCTCCGGCCCATTCCGTGGAAGACCTTGCAGAGCTTGTATGCTCTAACTCGTTTAAAGCCGTGCGTATTGAGAACGCAGCCGGTATGATGAAGGCTGAAATGGAAATGATGGGTTCTTTGTGCGTTAAATGTGCAAAGGAAACCGCTGTGCCAGCAGGTGGAGCTCTGGCGGTGGACAGAGATAAATTTTCCTCTCTTGTAACTGAAAAAATACTGTCAAACGAAAAAATCACTCTTATAAGGGAAGAAATTACGGAAATTCCGGAGGGAAATGTAATTATAGCGGCAGGCCCCCTTGCAAGCGAGGAATTAAGCAAAAAAATCAAAGGACTTTGCGGCGGAAGCCTCAGCTTTTATGATGCAGCAGCTCCTATTGTAACGGCGGAAAGCGTTAATTATGATAAAGCTTTTATGCAGTCCCGTTATGACAGAGGCGAGCCGGATGATTACATAAATTGCCCCATGAACAAAGAACAATATGAAATATTTTATGATGCTCTCATTAATGCCGAAAGTGCTTCTCTTCATGAGTTTGATAAAAGAAAAGATGTTTATGAGGGTTGTATGCCGATTGAAGTTATGGCGTCGAGAGGGCACGATACAATTAGGTTCGGTCCAATGAAGCCGGCAGGTCTTATAGACCCGAGCACAGGCCACAGGCCCTGGGCAAATTTACAATTGCGCAAAGAAAACAAAGAAGGCACCATGTACAATTTGGTAGGCTTTCAAACAAATCTTAAATTTCCCGAGCAAAAAAGAGTATTTTCACTGATTCCCGCCCTTGAAAATGCGGAATTTGTGCGTTACGGCGTAATGCACAGAAATACTTTTATAAATTCACCTGAATTATTAAATGATGATTTTTCTTTCAGAAAAAGAGAAAATTTATTCTTTGCAGGCCAAATAACAGGCGTTGAAGGATATATGGAATCAGCCGCCTCGGGCATATTGGCGGGCATAAACATGGCAAATAAAATTAACGGCAAAGAAAAATTCGTCCCGAATGAGTTTACCATTACAGGTCAGCTTGCAAGATATATTTCAGATGAAAATATTAAAAACTTTCAGCCTATGGGAGCTGCCTTTGGATTGCTTCCTCCCCTTGATGAAAAAATCAGGGATAAAAAGCTGAGATATAAAGCTCTTGCCGAAAGAGGCCTTTCGGCACTGAAAGCCCAACTATCCGATGACTGAATAATTTTTAAGGACAAAATATTACTGGAGGTATGCTTTGTGATCCTTGATAAATTGATAGCATTGATATGTGACGTGTTTGCACTTGATGAGTCCGATGTAGATGAGAACACCACCCTTGAACTTTTTGCCAATGACGAGTTTGAAATTCAAGAGCTTGTAAGTGCAATAGAGGAAGAGTTTGAGGTAACACTTACTGAAAAACCGGCAGATGACTGGACCGTTCGTGATTTGGCCGATGCAATTACAACAGCCGGTTAAGTATACGAAAGGAAGAAATAACTATGGATGAAAAGCTTGAAGCTCTGCAGAAAAAGCTGGGATATAAATTTAAGGATGTTTCCCTTCTTGAAACAGCGCTGACACATTCTTCTTATGCAAATGAAAAAAATACCGTTTGCAATGAAAGATTGGAATTTTTAGGTGATGCGGTGCTTGGCTTTATTTCGGCAAATTATCTTTATAAAAATTTGAATTTACCCGAAGGTGATCTTACAAGGCACAGAGCCGCAAGAGTATGCGAAGCAGCCCTTTGCGTGTTCTCAAAAGAGCTTGATATAGGCTCTGCTCTTCGTTTAGGCAAAGGTGAAGAAAGAATGGGTGGCAGAGAGAAGCCTTCCATGCTGGCAGATGCTTTTGAGGCGGTGCTTGCCGCAGTGTATCTTGACGGAGGCCTTGAAGAGGCAAGTAAACTTGCTTTAAGGTTTGTTGCTCGCCATGATTTTCTTGATGACAGTAAAGACTACAAAACTTTACTCCAGGAATTTATACAGCGCAACCGTGAAGAACATATTGAATATGTTACTGTTGGTGAAGAGGGCCCGGCACACTCAAAGAAATTCACCGTTGAAATTCACCTTAACAGCAATGTTATAGGTAAAGGTGTAGGCAAAAGCAAAAAAATTGCCGAGCAAATGGCTGCCAAAGAAGCTTTGGCACTTATGGGAATTTATTGATGAAGCATATAAATGTAGCTCTTTTTGTGGTGCATATGGGGTGCCCTCATGCCTGCACATTTTGTAACCAAAGAAGCATAACGGGTTTTCAAAAAACCATCAGTGCCGAGGATGTGCATTCTGCGGCACGGACTGCCCTTGCTTCTCTTGATAAAGAAACGGCATCAGGCGGAGAAATTGCTTTTTTCGGCGGTAGCTTTACCATGGTTGAACCAGACTATATGATTTCTCTGCTTGAGGCAGCGTATAATTATGTTCAAAAAGGTGATTTTAAGGGGATTAGAATTTCCACAAGGCCTGATGGAATCAATAAAGAAATTTGCGAAATATTAAAAAAATACGGTGTTACGGCTGTTGAACTTGGGGCGCAAAGCCTTGATGACAGAGTACTTTCTCTTAATGAGAGAGGTCACACCGCAAAGCAGGTGGAAGATGCCTGCAAAATGCTTAAAGGCTACGGGCTTGAGCTAGGCCTTCAAATGATGACAGGCCTTTACGGCTCAAGTGATGAGGATAGTATTGAAACAGCCAAAAAAATAATTAAATTAAAACCTGCCACAGTTCGAATTTATCCGACGGTGGTGCTTAAAAATACAAAACTTGATGAGCTTATGAAGCAGAGAAAATTCTCGCCGAAAGGTGTAGAAGAAACCGTAGGCCTTTGTGCAAAGCTTATTACTATGTTTGAAAAAGAAGGAATAAAAGTAATTCGCGTTGGCTTACATTCCGGTGGTGGAGTGGAGGAAGAAATGACCGGCGGAGCCTTTCACCCGGCATTGAGGGAACTTTGTGAGGGACGCATTTATCGTGATGCGGCGTTCAGAGAGCTCAAAAATCACAGTATAGGCAAATATGAGTTGGCTGTGGGCAAAGGTCAGATATCCAAAATGGCAGGCCAAAAAAGAGCAAATATTCAATTTTTAAAAGAGAAGGGTTATGAAATTGTAAAAATCCTTCAAGATGAAAGTTTAGATAAATATGAGGTCAAGGTAAGGTAATAGAATGATATTAAAATCTATAGAAATGCAAGGCTTCAAATCCTTTCCCGATAAAGTAACATTTGAACTTGGGAAAGGCATAACGGGTGTGGTCGGCCCGAACGGCTCAGGCAAAAGCAATATTTCGGATGCTGTGCGCTGGGTTTTAGGTGAAATGTCCACAAAGGCACTTAGAGGCTCCCGCATGGAGGATGTTATTTTCGGCGGTACAAGCCGCAGAAAAGCTTTAGGCTATGCCGAGGTAACGCTTCGCCTTGATAACAAAGACCGCTCATTGAATAAAGATGCGGATGATGTGGCCGTTACAAGAAGATATTACCGCTCCGGCGAAAGTGAATATAAAATAAACGGAGAGGAATGCAGACTCCGTGACATACATGAAATGTTTATGGATACAGGTCTTGGACGTGACGGTTATTCAATGGTCAGCCAGGGTAAAATTGCGGATTTGGTATCTGCAAAATCAACCCAAAGAAGAGATATGCTTGAAGAGGCTGCCGGTATTTCGCATTACCGTTACAGAAGGGCAGATGCAAACCGCAGGCTTGAGCAGGCAGAAGAAAATCTTGTAAGGCTTCGTGATATTCTTGCAGAGCTTGAGTCAAGAATTGGCCCGCTTAAAACTCAAAGTGAAAAGGCAATTAAATTTTTGGCCCTTGCAGACGAAAAGAAAACACTTGAAATAGGTCTTTGGCTTCATACCATTGAAAAGGCAAGCAACGGTTTAAGGGAGCAGGAAACAAAGCTCTCTATTGCCACCGCTCAGTATGCTGATGTTGAAACAAGGCTTGCCGAGATTGAGGAACAGATTGAAATTGCCATAAAGCAGGGGCAAGATCTCACTGTTGAGGTTGAAAATCTTACAAAATCTATTTCAGAGGCAGAAGAAAAAGCTGCTGTTATTGACGGAACCATTGCCGTTAAAAAGAACACAATTGAGCATAATATAGGCACAATTGAAAGAATTACAAATGATATGGGCACCGATGAGCAATCTGCAGCCGAGATAGATGAGCAAATAAATACCGCAAAATCCAATATTTATGATAAAGAAAATAAAATTCAAAGCCGTAAAAACGATCTTTCAAAAGAACTTGAGAAATTGAATTCATTGCTCAGCCAAAACGGAGAAAATTCCGAAAAGGCAAGGCAAGTTAATGATAAGCTTAATCAGGCGGCATTGAAACTCAGCGATTTAAGAGTTGAAAAAACTTCTGCCCTATCCAGTGCGGAGGAACTTAGAACAAGAATTGCCACTATTGACGAAGTGCTTGAAAATCGTGGGGGAATTATTGATACCCTTGAAAAAGAAAAAACAGAAACAGAGAGTAAAATTCGCTCACTTAAAGATGAAAAGCAAGAGAATGATAATGCCTGTGACGGCTATCGTTTGATAATCGAAACAAGAGAGGGTAAAGCAGAAAAACTCCGTAAGGAGTTAGATGACCTCAATCTTGATATTTATCAAAAGAATGCCCGTATTAAAATGCTTGATGATCTTGAGAAAAATCTTGACGGTTATTCGGGCTCCGTTCAAAAAGTTATTAAAGAGGCAAAAAGAGGTGCAATGAGAGGAATTCACGGCACTCTTTCACAGCTTATAAGCACAAAGGCAGAGTATTCCGTAGCCGTTGAAACAGCCCTCGGTGCAGCAATTCAAAATATAGTTACAGATGATGAAAATGCCGCAAAGCAGGCCATTAAATATCTTAAAGATAACAGAGCGGGCAGAGCAACATTTTTGCCCTTAACTTCCGTTAAATCAAAGCCTTTTACCGAAAGAGGCCTTGAAAAGTGCGATGGCTATATAGATATGGCTGCAAACCTTGTGGATACAGATAAAAAATACGGCGAAATAATCGCATCTCTCCTCGGCAGAACAGCCGTTGTTGATAATATTGATAACGGAATTGCCATGGCAAAGAGTTATTTTTACCGTTTCAAGATTGTTACACTTGACGGTCAAGTACTCAATGCCGGAGGCTCCATGACCGGTGGCTCAAGAGGCTCCGGAGCCGGCCTTTTAAGCAGGGTTAACGAAATTGAAGAACTAAAAAATAAAGTAACTGCTCTTGAAAGTGAGAGGGGCAAAAAGCAAAGCTCTTATGATACCGTTGCCGGTGAAATAAACAATGCTCAGGCAGAGCTTGATGCATCTGAAGCGGAAATTATAAAAATTGATGAAAACATCATAAGAGCCGAAGGCGAGCTTAAAGTTATTCAGGATAGGCTTGATTCCGCAAAGGGTCATATTGATGAGCTTAAAGCAGAAAAAGAGCGCTCTACTCAGCGTATAGCCGAGTCTGACAAAGCTGAAAAGCAGGCAGATGCGGAAATTGAAAAGCTCAATTCTCAAATTGATGAGTTTAATAATGAACTTTCCGGACTTGATGAAGAGAGAGAAGCTCTTGATGTTCTCAGAGAAAAATCCGCTGAAATTCAAAATGAGCTTAACATTGCCATTGTTACACTCAGCAAAGAAATTGAGGCTCAAAAAAGTATTATAGAAGCTGCTGAAATTCGTAAAGAAGCCCTTGCATCGAGAGGTGATAAACTGAGCGAGGAAATTGCTCAAATTAAGGCGGACAATGAAGCAATTGCCATTGAGATTGAAAACCTTGAAAACGAGGCAAAAGAGCTCAGAGAAGGCTCAAAAGCTACAAGCGTTAAAATAGAAGAGCTTATAGCAAAAAGAAATTCAACAGAGGGTGAAAATGCTCGCCTTCGTACTGCGGAGCGAGAGAAAAATGCTGAAAAAGAAAAAATCGGCGGTGAGCTCGCAAGACTTGAAGAGCGTAAAGAAACCCTTGAAAATGAGCTTGAAACCACCAAAAACAAGCTCTATGACGAATATCAGTTAACATTCCGTGAGGCACAAGAAGTTGGCGAAAAACCGGAGGATATCGGCAAAGCTCAAAGAACATTGCAGGAAATCAAAGGCAAAATCCGTGCCCTAGGCACCGTTAATGTAGGTGCTGTTGAGGAATATAAAGAAGTCAGTGAAAGATACGAATATATGAACGGTCAGCTTACCGATGTTGAAAAATCCAAATCAGAGCTCGAAAAGCTCATTGATGAGCTTACAGGTAAAATGGCTGAGAAGTTCAGAGAGCAATTCAGAAGAATTAATGTTACTTTCGGCGAAACATTCAAAGATTTGTTTGATGGCGGTAAAGCAGAGCTTGTGCTTGAAAATCCGGCAGATGTGCTTGAATGTAACATTAATATTAAGGTTCAGCCACCGGGCAAAAATGTTCAAAATATTGACCTGCTTTCAGGTGGTGAAAAAGGCCTTGCAGCTATTGCACTTCTTTTTGCAATTCTTAAAATCACGCCGGCACCCTTCTGCATTTTTGATGAGGTTGAGGCTGCCCTTGATGATGTAAATGTTTCAAGATATGCAAAATATGTTCGCAGCATGACAAACAACACCCAATTTATTCTTATTACTCATAGGCGTGGCACAATGGATGAGGCAGATGTGCTTTACGGCGTTACCATGCAGGAAGAGGGCGTTTCAAAACTCCTTGAACTTAAGAGCAGTGAAATGGCAAGAAAATTAGGGCTTGAAAATTAACTGATATGTATTTATAATAAAATGGTAAAAATATGAAAAGGAGAAAGACTATGGATGTTTTAACTGCAAAAAACATAGTTATTGAGGCAGGCGAAAGGCTTGTTGAGGAAGGTCTTATTGCAAGAACTTGGGGCAATATCAGTATGCGTATTGATGATAAAACTTTTGTTATTACCCCCAGTGGTAAGCCTTATGTCGGCCTTACCCCAGATGATATAGTTGAGGTTGCTATCGAAGATCTTGCTTGGAGCGGCGACGTTAAGCCCTCAAGCGAAAAGGGTATTCATGCAGAGGTTTACAAGAAATATCCAGATGCAAATTTCGTAATTCACACCCATCAAAAAGTTGCTTCTGCCGTTAGCGTGCTTAAAAAGGGTATTGATACTCTCAGCGGCGCTGCAAAATCCGTTATAGGTGATAATGTTCTTCTTGCAAGCTACGGTCTTCCCGGCACAAAGAAGCTTCGTAAAGGTGTTACAGCTGCTCTTAACGCAAGTGCTTCAAAGGCTGCTATTATGGCACACCATGGCACCGTTTGCTTCGGCAAAGACGAGGATGAAGCTTTCGAGGTTGCAAGAATGCTTGAAAAGACCAGCGAAGAATATATTCTTAAGGGTTCAAAAGAAAAGTACGGCATTGTTACAGATACAATTGAAGGTTTCTGCGAGCAAATCGTAAGCAAAGTTTCAAGCAACAACAGCAAGGTTGAGGTTGACAAGTCCGCTCTTTACAACAGTGAGTGTAACAGAGAAGAGGGCACAATCAAGCTTACAAACTGCGCAGATGGCAGTGAAATCAACGTTGATCTTGCAACGGGCGCTTGTGATTCAAAGGTATACGGTACAGCTGCCGCTCACAGAGCAATTTATCTTTCACAACCTAAATTTAATTACATAATTCATAACTCAGATAAAGAAACAGTTGCTGTTTCGATGATCGGCAAAACAATGAAGCCTCTCCTTGATGACTTCAGCCAGCTTTGCGGCACTAAAGTTAAAGTTGCCAAAAACGAAGCAGACTGCGGCAAGAAAATTAAGGGCAAGAACGCTGTTCTTCTTAAAGATAAAGGCGCTCTTTGCTGCGGTGGAGTTGAAAGCGATGCAGAAGCAGTTAGCATGATTATGAGCAAGGCAAGTCTTGCACAGCTTGCAACTTGTGTTTATGAAGCTGCAAAGCCCATCAATCCCATTGAGGCACTCCTTATGAGAGTTATTTATCTTAAGAAATACTCAAAACAGGCAGAGAAATAATTAATCGATTTTACGGCTGTAGCCCTTGACGGCTACAGCTTTTTTATGTTGATAATTTTCTGCTTTATGTGTATAATAATTTTATCAACCTATCAGGAGAATTATTATGTTATCTGCACCGGTAAATATTACAATCATAAGCGGGGAGGGGCCTAAAAATTATAATGTGAGCCCCAATGAAAGTTTGCTTTCCGTTTTAAGAATGGAAGGCTGTTTTGTTCGCTCTGATTGTGGTGGCAAAGGCTTTTGCGGTAAATGTAAGGTGAGAGTGTCAAAGGATGCTCCTGTTTCAGACCTTGACCGCAAATTACTTAAAGATAGCCAAATAAATACGGGTATAAGGCTTGCATGCGCCCTTAAACCTTATGAAAATTTAGTTGTATATGCTGAAAAAGAGGACAGCCTTGCAAGTGCTGAGGACTATAATGAAAGTGTAATTGTCGGCGCAGATGAAATTTATCTTGCTATTGACATAGGCACCACAACCGTTGTATTAAAAATGGTAAACCCAAACGGTGAAAATGTGGGCACTACGGTATTCAATAATCCTCAAAGAGTTTTCGGTGCAGATGTGATTTCAAGAATTACCGCTTGCACCGAGGGTAAAGAAAAAGAATTGCAAAAAACAATTACAGAAAAAATATCAACAGAAATTGATGAACTGCTCGAAAAATACGGAATAAACTATAATCAAATAAAAAGATGTGCCATAGCGTGTAATACCACAATGGGGCATATCATTATGAATTATAATTGCACCGGCCTTGGAGTGTATCCATTCAAAACAGAGAACATTAATACAGTCAATTTTCCATTTAATGAAATTTTTATAAACAGTAAAATTACTGCCGATACTGTACTTTTTCCGGGGATTTCCGCTTATGTGGGGGGAGATATAGTTTCCGGAATTTACAAAACCGAAATTTATAAGGGCGATGAGCTCAGTTTGCTTATAGATTTGGGAACAAACGGAGAAATGGCTCTCGGTAATAAAAATAAAATTCTGACTGCGTCTGCTGCAGCAGGCCCCGCCTTTGAGGGAGGAAATATCTCCTGCGGCACCGGCAGCGTTCCCGGCGCAATTAACAGTGTTGTAATAGCCGGTGGCAGAGCGCAATGCTCCACAGTAGGCGGTTGCCCTGTAACAGGTGTTTGCGGCACGGGAGTTATTGATATAACCGCGGCACTTGTTCAAAACGGTATAGTTGATAAATCCGGCTTTCTTGATGAAGATTATAGCGAATACGGTTATCCTCTTACTCGTGACGGCAAATATAGATTTATTCAGGATGATATTCGCCAAGTTCAGCTGGCAAAATCCGCAGTAAGAGCGGGAATTGAAACTCTTATGGAAAGATATTCCTGTAAGGCGGATGAAATAAGCAAAATTTATATTTCCGGAGGATTCAGCCGAGCCGTGAATATAAAAAACATGGTGATTATAGGCCTTATTCCCAAAGAATTTAAAGATAAAACCCGATGCATCGGCAATTCTTCTCTTGAGGGTGCAGTTAAATATTTAACATCTTCAAAAGGCGATGAGGAACTTGAAAAAATAAAAAATATATCATCTGAAAATGTGCTTTCAACAGATGATATATTCAACGAAAAATTTATGGATTATATTACTTTTTAATGCAAAAAAGCTGCTGCTTTCCTTTGGATTGCAACAGCTTTAATTATTTCAGTTTGCTTCTGCGGTTCTGTGCTCAATGTATGGCTCAGAGCCGTTTTTGACGCTCTCCTCAGTAACAATAACCTTTGAAATAGTGTCATCTGAAGGCACATCATACATAATTTTCATAAGAGCGTTTTCAACTATGGAGCGAAGACCTCTTGCACCGGTCTTTTTCTCAATTGTCTCCTCTGCAATTGCATTAAGAGCAGCTGTATCAAAGTCTAATTCAACATTGTCAAGGCTGAAAAGCTCTCTGTATTGCTTTGTAATGGCGTTTTTAGGCTCTGTGAGTATTCTGACAAGCGAATCTTTATCAAGCTCGTCAAGAGTTGTTATAATAGGCAATCTGCCTACAAGTTCGGGGATAAGGCCAAACTTAACAAGGTCTTGCTGAACTGCTTTTGAAACAAGATTTTCTCTGTCAAAATCCGCTCTGCTTTTAATATCTGCACCAAAGCCCAAAGCCGAGCCGGAAACTCTCTTTTCAATTATGTTTTCAATGCCGGCAAAGGCGCCACCGCATATAAAGAGAATGTCTGAAGTGTCAATATGAATAAACTCTTGCTGTGGGTGCTTCCTGCCGCCTTGAGGGGGCACATTTGCCACGGTGCCTTCTATTATTTTAAGAAGAGCCTGTTGCACGCCTTCACCGCTTACATCTCTTGTAATTGACGGATTTTCGCTCTTACGGGCGATTTTGTCAATCTCATCAATATAGATAATTCCTCTTTCGGCCTTCTCAATATCAAAATCTGCTGCCTGAATAAGTCTGAGAAGTATATTCTCTACATCCTCACCAACATAACCTGCCTCTGTAAGAGTGGTTGCATCTGCGATGGCAAAAGGAACATCAAGAATCTTTGCGAGAGTTTGGGCAAGCATTGTTTTGCCAACGCCTGTGGGGCCAAGCATAAGAATATTTGATTTTTGAATTTCCACATCAGTATCTTTAACCGCCATAATGCGCTTATAATGGTTATAAACGGCAACGCTTAAAGTTACTTTTGCTTTATCTTGACCTATTACATATTGGTCAAGAAGTTCTTTAATTTGATGAGGTTTCGGCAATGAATCAAAATCTTTGTGCTCGTGACCGTTGTCTTTAGACATATAGGGCTCATCATCAAGAATTGAAAGACAAAGCTCTACACACTCGTTACAAATATATACGCCGTCACCCTCAATGAGCTTTGCCACTTGGTTTTGGGATTTGTGACAAAATGAGCAACAGGGTACTTTGGTGTAACGCTTATCGTCATCTCTGGGCATAATAGTCTCCTATAATATGGATTATCTGTGGTCTATTACTTTATCAACAAGGCCGTATTCCATAGCCTCTTGAGCAGTAAGCCAATTATCCCTATCTGTATCTTTTGCAATAACATCAAGGCTCTTACCTGTATTATCGGCAAGGATTTGATTTAATTTTTCTTTTGTCCTTTGAATGTGAGCAGCGGCAATCTGCATATCACTTGCTTGGCCCTGCATACCGCCGAGAGGCTGGTGAATCATAATTTCGCTGTTTGGTAAAGCATATCTCTTACCCTTTGCACCGGAAGAAAGAAGGAATGCACCCATGGATGCGGCCATACCCATACAAATTGTGGAAACATCGCACTTAACGTATTGCATGGTGTCATAGATAGCCATACCGGCAGTAACGGAACCGCCGGGGCTGTTTATATAAAGGCTGATGTCTTTATCCGGATCTTGACTTTCAAGGTAAAGAAGCTGTGCCACAACAACGCTTGCCGTTGCATCATTTACTTCATCAGAAAGAACAATGATTCTGTCATTAAGAAGACGGGAAAAAATATCATAAGAGCGTTCACCACGATTGGTTTGCTCTATAACATAAGGTACAAGTGCCATATTATTAACCTCTTTTCAAATTAATTATTCGGCTGCAGGAGTTTCGTCTGCTTTTTTAGTTGCAGCCTTTTTGGTTGTGGTTTTCTTAGCGGGAGCTTTTTTAGCGGGAGCTTCTGCTTTGTCGTCTGCCTTTTCTTCGGCATCTGCCTTCTTGGCAGTTGACTTCTTAGTTGCCTTCTTTGCAGCGGGATTCTTAACCTTTGCAGAGTCAATAACAAGCTTTACTGCTTCCTGCTTATTAAGCTGCTCAGCAACCATTTCTTTTGAAACAACGGCCTTAATCTTTTCAACATCGAGGTCGTACTGCTCAGCCATCTTTGAATATTCTTCTTCAATAGCTGCGTCTTCTGCGGCAATATTTTCAAGCTCAACGATCTTTTCAACTGCAAGGTCATATTTAACATCGTTAACTGCTCTGTCTCTCATAGTAGCTTTGAAGGAATCAAGATCCATACCCATGTATGAAAGATACATTTCGAGCTTAATGCCCTGCTGTTCAACTCTCTGAGCAAAGTTGTCTACGTTTTCGTTAGCTTTGTTGTCATACATAACTTCGGGGATTTCACCTTCAACATTTTCGCAAAGAGCGTCAATGATTGCATCCTCAAAGTTGTGCTGAGCACTGTCCTCTTTACGGGCTTTGAGGTCAGCCTCTACGCCTTTTTTAAGGTCATCAACGGTGTCATAATCTTGATCTTTTGCAAATTCGTCATCAAGCTCAGGCATTTCTTTAACTTGGATGCCGTGAATTTTAATCTTAAATGTTGCATCTTTGCCTGCAAGCTCTGCTGCGTAATCTTCGGGGAATTTAACACTGATGTCAAACTCTTCACCGATGTTGTGGCCGATGATTTGGTCTTCAAAACCGGGGATGAACTGGCCGTCACCGATGGTAAGATTATATTTTTCAGCCTTGCCGCCTTCAAATGCTACGCTGTCAAGGAAGCCTTCAAAGTCAATAGTTGCGATGTCGCCCTTTTCAACGGCTCTGCCGTCAACGTCAATAAGTCTTGAGCCTCTGTCAAGCATATACTTGATTTCGGTTTCAACTTCTTCTGCTGTAACTGCTGTATCTGCTTTCTCAGCCTCAAGGCCTTTGTATGCCTTAAGAGTGATTTCGGGTTTAACTGTTACTTTGAATGTTAAGTTAAGACCTTCTGTAACGCTGATTGTTTTAATGTCAAGGTCTTTGGGCTGGTCAACAGGAGTGATTTTTGCTTCGTCATAAGCTGCGCCTACTTCTGTGGGGAAGATAGCTTCAAGAGCATCTTCATAGAAGAAATTTTCACCGTAAAGCTTCTCAATTATGTGTTTGGGAGCTTTGCCCTTGCGAAAGCCTGAGACAGTGATGTTCTTTCTGTTCTTAAGGTATGCCTGCTGAACAGCTGCTGCGAAATCTTCTGCGGAAACAGCGATTTCAACGGTATAAGTGTTTGTTTCTGTTTTGTTTGCTGATACTAAGCTCATTATCTTTTCCTCCAATGAGTAATTATTAATAAATTTGTGTATTTAATCGCATTCACGTACAAGCAGTGGGCAAAATTCAAGGTAATCACCTGATACCAAGGTGAATTTTATGCCGTCACTTATTCCGTTAAATGCAGTTGCATGGGAATATGAATGAAGATGGCCGTAATAACATCTCTTTATGCCTTCTTCCAAAAGCACATTGTAAATTTCATCGCATTTGCGGGTATCTGACAGGGGAGGGTAGTGGAGAAATACCACAGGCTCAAGCCCTGTTTCTTTTGCAGCGGCAATGCTCATTTTGAGCCTGCCTGCTTCACGGAGAAGTACTTTTTTATCCGCATCTTTTTCAGCATCAAAAAACCATCCTCTTGTGCCGCACATGGCAATGCTGCCGCAGGTGTATGTGTTGTTGTGGAGTATGTTGAGAGTGCTTAACTCGTGTTTTTTGAAGAAGTCGTCGGCTTTTTTCTTTGTGGACCACCAATAATCGTGGTTGCCCTTCATTAGAATTTTTCGACCGGGCAGATTATTGAGAAATTCAAAATCCGCAAGGCCCTCTTCAAGGCTCATACTCCAGGATATATCTCCGGGGATTATGACCGTGTCATCATCCGTAACAATGGCTCGCCAATTTTTTTCGAGCCTTTGCTCGTAATCGGACCAGCCGTTGAAAATGTTCATTGTTTTGCCTGTTGCCAAGGACAAATGTGTGTCTGCTATAACAAACAGTGACATAAAAAACTCCCTTAGATTTTAAGCATATTGAATACCACGCCATCCATCTCGGATTTTTCACAGCAACCCTCAAATCTTACTTTTTTATCTTTGAGATTTGCAAGTTGAGGTGGGCATTCGTTGCCGGTAACCTTTGCAAGCTCTTTAACCATTTCAAATTCATCAAGGTTGCTCTTTTTGCCTTCAACGGCTTCAAGCACTGCGGAGCTGAATTTGAAGGGGCTTGCGGTGGAAGCGATAACCGTAGGCGTTTTGTCTCCGGTGGATTCTCTGTAACTGTTGTAAACCGTAACGGCAACAGCGGTGTGAGTATCACAAAGGTAACCTTTTTCTTTGAATGTTTTTGCTATTGTTGCCTTTGTGGCATCGTCATCACAGCAACCGGCGGCAAAAAGCTCTTTGATTTTGGCAAAGGTTTCTTCATCTACCGTATATTTTCCTTCTTTTGAAAGCAGACTCATCCATTCTTTAACTTTTTCGCTGCCTGCGATAGAATAAAGCAAGCGCTCAAGGTTCGAAGAAATAAGAATGTCCATAGATGGAGAAATAGTTGTGTAGAATTTTCTGTTTCTGTTGTAGGTGCCTGTTGTGAGAAATTCCGTAAGCACGGAGTTTGAGTTGGATGCACAGATAAGTTTTGCAATGGGAAGGCCCATCTCTTTAGCGTAATATGCTGCAAGAATGTTGCCAAAGTTACCTGTGGGCACTACCACATTGATTTTATCACCGCAGCTTATTTTTTTATCTGCAACAAGGTCGCAGTAAGCCGAAAAGTAATAAACGATTTGAGGAGCAAGTCTGCCCCAGTTAATTGAGTTTGCAGAGGAGAATGCCATACCGTTTTCGGCAAGCTTTTTTGCTATTTTGGTGTCTGTAAAAATCCTCTTAACTCCGTTTTGAGCATCGTCAAAATTGCCTTTTATTGCGCAAACGGAAACATTGTTTCCTTCTTGAGTGCACATTTGGAGCTTTTGCATGGGGCTGACGCCGTCACTTGGGTAGAAAACAAGAATCTTTGTGTTTTCCACATCTTTAAAGCCTTCAAGAGCGGCCTTACCCGTGTCACCGGAGGTGGCAACAAGTATAACGATTTCGGTGCCTTTTGCGGCTTTGTTTGCGGCAACGGTAAGAAGCCTCGGTAAAATCTGAAGAGCCATATCTTTGAATGCGCATGTAGGGCCCTTAAAAAGTTCGAGTATATTAACTCCTTCTTCAATGGCAACAACAGGGGCAACTTTTTCGCTGGAAAAACCGGTCTCGTAAGCTCCCTTTACGCAAGAATCAAGCTCATCAGCGGTAAAATCCGTAAGGAAGCGGCCGAGTATGTTTTTTGCTCTGCCTATATAACATTCCTTAGCAAGATTTGCAATTTCATCAAGGGAAATCTGTGGAATGGAGCTCGGAACGAATAGACCTCCGTCAGCGGATATGCCTCTTGCTATTGCCTGAGAGGATTCAACCTTAACGGAAGCATCTCTCGTGCTGACATAGTTCATTTATTTCACCCTTTCGAGTTTACAATAATTCGGCTTATTATAACACCCTTTTTTATATTTGTAAATATATAATTTATACAAAAGAAACACGTCTGAAGCCAAAAAATCCTTGCAATAATTCCCTTTATGTAATATTATGTAGCTGAGGTGAGGCTTATGACACAGGTTGTGGCAGCCCTTATTTGGAAAAATAATAAATTTATGATATGCCAAAGGCCCGCAAACAAAACCCGTGCTTTTCAATGGGAATTTGTGGGTGGCAAAGTTGAAAAAGGCGAAACTTTGGAGCAGGCTCTCAAAAGAGAATGTATGGAGGAAATCGGCGTTCAAATCACTGTTGGCTCGATTTTTGCCGAGGTTGACCACGTTTACCCGGATATTACCATTCATTTAACCCTTTTTCACGTTTCTTTAAACGAGGGTGAGGAGCCGAAACGCCTTGAGCATAACGATATTAAATTCATCACTCCCGCAGAGATAAAAAAATATGAATTTTGCCCTGCGGATACTGAAATTCTCAATAAAATTTTGGAGGAATATTGATGCCTATTTCATACGACAGCGATAAACGGATTTTTAAGCTGGATACAGCCGGCTCAAGCTATGTTTTTCAAGTGTTTGAGCAAGGCTATCTTGTTCATTTATATTACGGCGCAAAAATTCCCGATTATAATCTTTCAAAGCATAAATACAAAGACCGTTTTGCGTCTGATGCCCCTCAAAATATCAATATTGACGACAACCTTTTTTCTCCCGATGTAAACACCTTTGAATTTCCCTGTGAAGGTACCGGAGATTTCAGAAGCACAGCCCTTGCAATCAGAAATGCAGATTACAATAACTCCACGGATATGCGCTATATTTCCCATGAAATTTATCCGGGTAAGCCCGGCATAAACGGCCTTCCGTCGCTGCATATTGACGATGATTCCGATGCTACCACTCTTGAGGTGCTTACAGAGGACAAAATCACCGGTATACAGGCAATTTTATACTACACTGTTTTTGAAAAATTCAGTGCCATGACTCGCTCTGTTAAGATTATAAATCCTACGGATAAACCTGCAGATATTGAGAGAGTGTTAAGCTGCTGCGTTGACTATAACACGCAACATTTTGACCTTATTACTCTTTACGGTGAATGGGGCAAAGAGCGAGCTGTAAACCGTACGCCTTTTGACCACACAAGGCATATAATTTCAAGCAGAAGAGGATCATCAAGCCATGCACATAACCCCTTTGCAGCTGTTGTTGACCGTGATACAAATGAAGAATACGGCAATGCTTACGGCTTTAATTTCGTTTACAGCGGCAACTTTATGTTTGAGGCTTATGCGGATTATTATGGCGGCTCCCGTGTACTTATGGGTATAAATCCCGAATCTTTCGGTTGGCATCTTGACCCCGGTGAAGAATTTTCTGCTCCCGAGGTGGTAATGGTCTTTTCAAATGAAGGCATTGGCGGTATGAGCAGAATTTTCCATAGGCTCTATCAAAAGCACCTTATTCGTGGTAAATGGGCAAATATCAAACGCCCCTTGCTTATAAATAACTGGGAAGCTACCGGTATGAGATTTACCGGTGAGCAACTTGTAACTTTTGCGGAAAGAGCAAAAGAGCTCGGCATAGATATGCTCGTCATGGATGACGGCTGGTTCGGTTGCCGTGATGATGATAAAACATCCCTCGGTGATTGGCAGGTAAATGAAGAAAAACTCGGTGGCCCACTTAATAAATTTATTAGTAGAATTAACGCTCTCGGCCTTAAATTCGGCATCTGGTTTGAGCCTGAAATGGTCTCTCGTGACAGTAATCTTTACAGAGCCCACCCAGACTGGTGTATCCATGTGCCAAACCGTGAAAAGAGCATTGCAAGGTATCAATATGTACTTGATTTCAGCCGTAAAGAAGTGAGAGATTATGTCTATTCTCTTATGCATAAAATTCTTTCCGAGAATAATATTGCCTATGTTAAATGGGATTTCAACCGCAATTTAACAGAGGTTGGCTCCGATGCTTTGCCTCCCGAAAGGCAAAAAGAAGTTTTTCACCGTTATGTTTTGGGGGTTTACGATGTTATGAATCGTTTAACCACCGATTTCCCCGATTTGCTTCTTGAAAATTGTGCCAGCGGCGGCGGCAGATTTGACCCCGGTATGCTATATTATTCCCCTCAAATTTGGGCAAGCGACAATACCGACCCTATTGAGCGCCTGAGTATTCAGTTCGGCACTTCACTTTGCTACCCCGCATCTTCCATGGGTGCTCATGTTTCCGCAAGCAAGCGCACAGGCTATGAAACAAAAGGAAATATTGCTCTTTGGGGAACTTTCGGTTATGAGCTTGACCCCAATAAATTCACCGAGGAAGAGAAAGAACTTGTGAAAGAGCAAGTAGAGGAATATCATAAATATTACGACATTATTCATAAGGGTGATTTGTATCGTTTGATTACTCCGGATATAAACCCTTGGCGTGTTGCCTGGATGTTCGTTTCAGAGGATAAAAACGAAGCGCTTGTTACTCATGTGGTTATGCGTGAGCCGGAAAATGATTGCATTTATCTTAAGCTCAAAGGCCTTGATCCCGAGAAATATTATGTGGAGGATGAAACCGGAGAAGTTTATTCCGGAGCGCTCCTTATGAATGCCGGCTTGAGCTTAAATGATTATGATATGGATGACGGTGAATCATGCAAAATTTATCTTCGTGTGTTGTAAAGAAAATTGCCTTTACATAAGCGCAAAAATATTCATTAAAATTGTAAAACTCCCTTAAAATTCAAGAAAATTTATTAGATTTATTAATCCGCCGATGTGTTAAGCTGTAGTACTTTACATTGGCGAATTTTTTTGCAAAGCAAATAACAAAAATAAAGTCGCAAAGCAACAATGCAGAATAGGGGCTGCCTTGCTTAATTAGCAATTAGCAATGAAAATGTTGCTGAAAAAGAGTGAAAAAATATAATTTTACAGAAATATCTGTTCATATATAGTCGGAGCAAAGCGACCCTTCATTCTCCATTCCACATTTCAAATTAGGCGAAGCCTTGACGGAGAGATTGTTTATATAATCGTCTTGAAGTGACATCCAAATGCGGCCTCCTTGAGTAAACGGGTGCTGTCATCAACAACTGACCGGAGTGCTGCTGTTTGCGAGAAAGCAATCATTCTAACCTCTAACTTGCAAGGCGCTGATTCACTAAATTTTCACACATTTTTCACATATTTTTATTTTTCCCCATCAACAATATAAGAGGAAAAAATGAACAAATCGAGAACAAAAAAATTGTTGAAATCAACAAAAATTTTTATAGAAAACGAAAAATATTGACATCTCTTTTCAAAGCAGTTATATTTATACTTGTAAATTAACCTTTGGGGGTAGTGTCGCTATATAGCGGTGCCGCTCTTAAAGTGGGATGCTAAAAGTCTATTGGCATCGTACCCTACACTCTAATCCTTGAGGGCAACGATGTATTTCAAAGATGGGTCAGCTTCTGCGAAAACGCATCAGCTCAAGGGCTGTATGGTAGCAAAGGGCTTTGGCGTTCAATCATTTTTACGGGAGGTAATTTATGAAAAAATCACTCAGAGTGCTGTCTCTGGTGCTTGCGGTTGTAATGATTTTTAGCTGCGTTTCAGTTGTAGCATCCGCTACTTACAGAGGATCTAAAGATGCTGTAAAAAGCGCTGTTTCCTACGACGATGTAGACACCGCAACATATTCTACAGAGCAGTACGCAGAAATGGCCCTTGACGAAGTGGACCGTATGCTTAAGGAAGCTAACATCGGTGAAATCGACATCTATGTTTGTAAGCTTAACCTCAGCAGTATTGACGGTGCTCTTGCCGGTATTGAATCAGCTCTTCAAAGTGTTGAGAGCCTTCTCAGCTATCTTGGCGATGCTCAAGATCTCAAAACTCCACTCGGCTACCTTAACGGTGTCCGTAGGGGCGAGGGCGCCAACCCCAACACCAACGTAATCTACAAATTGCTTGATGTTATCGGTGGCGTTGCTCCTGTTGCTGAAAAATATGTTAACGGGTCAATTAATCTCGGCATTCTTAACTCTTTCATTTCAAACTATGTTTTTGATGTTGAGAGGCTCGCTTACGGCATGCTTATTCAAGTTGCCGGCCTTGGTGGAGAAGACTTCAATTACATCGACTCCATAGGTACTGAAACGACTGAGACCCTTGTAGATAACTATAAGGGAAACGGCTTGATCGCTCTCGGTCAGGAAGTATTCAACAAGTACATTCTCGGCTCATGGGAAATGCTTGACGGCAAATTCTATGAAGAAGGGGATAAAACCTCCGTCATTTCTTATGACGAAATCATTTGGCTTGATGCAAGCGGAAAAGATGTTTCCGGCGAGGCTATGAACACTTCCAGGTATGATTACTACGGCTGGGTTCATCCGGACTGCTGGGTAACCAAAGGCCTCGGCAATGGCGTTCGTGTTGCCGCCGGCGCTGCCGCACCTGCACCTGCATATGACGCTGTTAACTTTGTTAACATGATAAACAATAATGACTCCACTTATAAATTTGTAGAGAAATTGTTTGTTCAGGCTTACAACGGCGTTCTCGTTCCCGTTCTCAACAGAATTACAACCAGATGGATTAATGACGAGCGCGGCTATTATATTGATGAAAGCAAAATAGATCAGTATGTGAAAGAAAACGGCGAAACAAAGCTGGATTCTGATGGCAAAGCTATTCCAAACGAGAACTTTGATTATATGTATATCGGCGATGTAGATAAAGACATGGTTCATGATGCTACCAGCTCCGCATTTACACTTTTCGATACTGTGATCGATGTTCCGGAATACAACCTTACAACAGCAAGCGGAACTTACAACACTTTCATCGAAGCATTTAATGATAACCTCGGCACATTTGCTTCAACCGTTCTCAGGGTAACCGAAAAGACGGAGGCTGCCGATGGCAACACACATACCTATTATTATAATGATAACAGTGAGTATACATTTACATGGACTTATGGCACCAATGCTGACAACCTTGTAAATAATGTATGTAGCGTTTTCAAGTTCCTTCTTAAAGCAACCGGTAAAGAGTTCTTCGATTCCGGCATTGTTGAAAGAAAAGAATATAAGGAAGATGCCGAAGTTGAGGCTCTTTCTGCTCAAGAGCTTATCTCTTACGTTTTGAGAGGCGTTATCAATGCCAACGTTCCTTATATTTATATCCCCGATAACGAAAACACCCGTACACTCGCCGGCGTTTGTATGCAGGCTTGCGTTCAACTTGCATATCAGGACGTTCCCGAGAACACATATTCGATTCCGACTCATAGCGGATACGAAACAGAGGAAGCATACATTGATGCTGTTGTTGATAAGTGCCTTACCATCCTTATGGATGTAGCTGCTTACAACCTTAATTCTGTTCTTGATACTAACCTTGACGATACCAGGACAGACAGGAATTACAGCGTTAGTGATAACGGCTTGCTTCAGTATCAGGGCGATACCGGTAGCTGGCAAAGTGCAGCTAAAGCAGTTGCTGCATGGGCTGTTTACACTTGGGCATCAACCAATTACGGCTCAGGTATAAAATGCCTTCTTAATCTTGATTTTGCATCAGATAATGCCGAAGGTAAAACCACAGGTTTAACAATTGACGATGTTTGGGCAGACCTTGACCTTCTTATTAATTCAATAATTCCTATCAAGAACGGCTCAACCACCGAAACTCCTGATAGCCGCACATGGCTTGCAAAAGATATTTCAAGCAACACTTATGTAATGAAATCTCTTATATTTGATTACATAGTATATCCTGTTTTAGGCCTTGATGTTTCAAAGCTTGAAACAATTCTTTCGGAGAACAATGACGGCGCTTTGGCAAGTGACAACGTTCAAACCGTATTGATTGATACAGTTCACAGAGTGTTTGACCTTCTCTTCCCCAATGTGTTCAGCCATAATATAAATTCACTTGACACTCTTCTTAATAACACCACTCTTTCATATATGGTCTATGACCTTATTTCCACTCTTTCGGCTGATTACAATGTACCGGGCAAAGCAAACGGTGGCACAATAGAAGGCAGAGGCAAGATCCTTACCGGCGTTGCTCTTCCCATTGTTTGTATGGTTCTCGGGCTCTCCGATAAGCAAGAGTTTAAAGAGCTTGAAAACTACATTCCTTCCGCAGTATCTGCCGGTGGTAATATTGATTTCTCAATATATAACGGTTCAAGCGGTGTTAACACAAGATACAGAGACAAAGCTTCATTTGCAAGCGTTGTAGATGAGCTTTACTCTTACGAAATGACAAGCTGGACTGTTAAATCCTTGATTAATGGAGATAATGTTACTATATCCCCGAAGGATTCATCCACAGCCGTTGCCGGTGGTGAATATAAAGATTACACCATAGCCGGTGCGAATGCCGGTGACATGCTTGAAATTTCATTCAAGTATAAGGTTAAGGATGAAAACGGCGCTTACATTAAAATCAACGACGTAGATGCAGAGCTTTCATCCACAAAATTCTGTTACGTTGGCGCAAGCGACAAGGGTGATGATGAAACCCTTAAGGATGTGGATGTAGGTAACAATCTTACACTCCAATACGCTACGGATATTTACCTTGATTCCGGTGATTCCCTTTCAAGTTTAGGTAACTATACATTCCGTATTAAGGATAATAACACCGGAGAGCACGCGGGAGTTGCCGTAACTCTCGGCGCTGCAAACCTTAGTGGCGGTACAACCACCGGTTGGATACAGTCCGGTGCAACCAATTCTGAAAACGGCAACATTACAGTCGGCGGTGCAGTTTATGTTTACAATCCCTTTAAGGCTAATGCAACCTTTAAGAGAGCTGCTTACACCTATGAGCAAGAAGCTGACGGCTCAACAAAGGTTGATGAGTATGATAAGCCTATAAGAAAAGCTTACAATACAGAAGACGGAAAGACTATTGTAAACAACGGTACTTACACCATAACAACACCTATCACAGTTGGCGGCGCGGCATATAGCATTACAACAAGAGTTCATCTTTATGATGACTATGGCCTTGTATCTCTTGTAAATAACTGTATTTCTGCTAACCGTTCACTTGATAACCTCAATAATCCTTCCTCTGATGCTACAAAGGCTGTATGGAATAATTACTATGCAGCATTGCAAAACGCTGCAGCACTTGCCCTTCAGCCCAATAATAACACACATGGCTCACAGGAGTATGATGCTTATATCGGTTTAACCAATGCAGGCAATGCTGCTGAAGAAACAAGTAACTATGTTACTCTTTATAATAATCTTTATGCAGCAACTCAGGCTCTTAAGGATTATGAAGCATCCTCGGGTGCAGATGGACTTTGGAGTGCCGTTAACGCAAAGCTTCCCTATAATTACACTCGTGAGTCATATACCGTACAGGACGGAAATGGTAATAATGTTACCGTTTACTATCAAAATCAGCTTGATTATAATGATAACAACTATAAGTATATCGGCCAAAGAAATTACTTAGGCCATACTTACAGAACCTTCAAGAACTTTGTTAAACAGGCAAATAACCTTATCAATAAAGAATATAAGTGGTTCATGAGCCCCGAAGAGTATGCAAAACTCAGCAATGAAGAAAAACTCAAGAAGGTTGAAGAATATCAGAATAATGTTAGTGAAAACTCAGAGACTATCAGCACTGTTCAGTCAGCTTATATAATGCACATGTTAGATCTCACGTTTGACAGACTTATTCCTAAAGACGGCAGTGCAAACTCCTTGTCAGCTGTTTTAGCTGATGGCACTACATTCAATACCGTATCCAAAGAGAACTACACAGTCAAATCTTGGAATGCATTTAGCGCTGCAAAAGAATTTGCAAACAGCGCAGCCGCAGGCAAGAATCAAGAGCAAATCACTCGTGCAACCACAGAATATATCGATGCATGGAAAAAGCTTGTAAAGCAAGCAAATTACACTGTACTTGAAACTACAGTGAAAGCATCTTTCGATGTTTTTGTTTGGGAAGACTACCCGTTGAGTGAGCTAGTTTCGTATGAAGCCGTTGTAGAAAAGTCTGATGCCGGATTTCTTTCGATTAATGGTGATAACTATCCTGATCTTAATTATGATCCCGAGTCCCCGTGGTATTACACCGAGGCTTCTTTCAACGCATACTTAACAGCACTTAACAATGCAGCAAAAATTATTTATAACTTAAATAATGACATGCCTCTCGGCCAAGGTGAGCAGACAACTATTGACAAGGCAGTTGAAGCCCTTAATGACGCTACGGCCAACCTTAAAGTATATACAGACGGCGGAGATACCGGCGGAGATACCGGCGCAGAGGTAGTTTGGAAACTTGATGAAACAACTGAGTATGAAAGCGGTAGTGCTAGTTATACAGCAAGGATTGATACCGAAGTATTCGGAATGGTTGATGTTTATGACATCACTTACAACGACGAAACCTATACTCTTTCCGGTGTTCTTTACGGTGTTCCTGATTACTTTGATGGAGATACAGTTGCAGCAATGTTCAACGTTGAAAACGGATCTGTTGAAGTAGTTCAAAACAGCGAAGGTAACTACGGCACAGGTTCTTTAGTATTCATCAAGGACAACAACGAGGCAGTTAAAGCTACCTTCTATATTGCTTACCGTGGCGATGTTACCGGAGATGGAATTATAGATTCAGGCGATGCAGACAATTTAGGTTGGGGAGTTGAAGGTGTTGAAGGATTTGATTATACGTTCGGTGAAATTGAACAAAGACTCCTCTTCTCAGCAGCAGACGTAAACAATGACGGTTCATTTGATGTTATTGACTATGCTAGTGCTGGTGGTGTAGCAGAAACACTGTATTCAATAAATCAAAACGATGGACAATTGATAGAAAATTAAAAAATAAAAGTGAATTACTCCGACCACTTTGTCGGAGTAATTCATAGGAAAAAAATAGGAGGCGAAGTATGCCTAATTTTAAAAGATTCCTTAGCGGAATAATGGCTTTAGTTATAACTTTGTCCATGTTCTCTTGCCTTAGTGTAGTAGTGGCAAATGCCGATTACTATGGCACTTCCGGCACCCAGACCGTTTACGGTGCCATGGATGGTGACAGTAACACATTACAAAATAATAAAGGTGTTGCTGTTACCACTTGGAGAGGTAAGCGAAACGGTCCGGATGACTGGACTAAAACGATGACAAAAGAAGAGTTTGAAGCCTTTAATAACGCCTATCAAAATTACAACAACGGCTTCGGCATAAAGAGCTATGATGCCCTTGTAAATGAGTACGGTGATAATAAATTCGTTTACTTTGCTGCAGAGATTTATGAGACAGGCAAAGACGGAAATCTTGAGCTTACCGACCATAAAGTAAAATATGGTCAAATACTGACTGTAAAAGTCTACATAAAATCAAATGTTTGGCTGGTAAGTAACACCCTTGATATGGTGTTTACAAGAAAGTTTTTTGATATTAATGTCGAAAAAAGTGGCGTAAATCCTTATTGCGATTCCGGAAAATCAGCTTTGTTAGGTGATACATTAAATAATGCCGGCTATGTTGCCAGTTATACTGAAGGTGTAGCCAATAGCGAACATGCTTATGCAGCTGCTGCAAGTGAGCAAAAGTGTACTCTTACAGCAAATCCTGTTTCTTCACAGAATGCTTTTAAAGCCTGCACAGGTTATTCAACTGAATTTTTATTCAATTATGATTATATTCGCTTAATGTGTTCACGCCCAGCTACTTATTCAACCGGCACAGCAGCAACTGAAGATACTTATGCTGCTCAATATACTATTGGAGTTAGAACAACAGCCGAAGACTCTAATAGACAGAAGAATGCTGATGCCACCGAGACTGTTAGGGTAATTAACGTAGGTGATATTGGCGAATTTGGTACAGATTTCCATTATGGATTTGACTATCATACATCGATAACTTCTACAACCACGTATGTTACATTATCAGAAGATGCTAGTAGTACAGCTAGTAAGAAGGCGTTTCAAGCCGACGTTATCACCGATACCCGTGATTTGAACCACACATTCCGTCTTTACGGTACAGAATACACATTCGTAAATGATGATGGTTCAACCATTACAACACAGGAATACGAGCCTGATGCAGCATTCACAGCTCCCACCGAAATACCTACATCATCAAAGGGTTCATCCTTTACATTCGTAGGCTGGGACTATGACGGCGACGGCGTATATGACGCTTCAAAAGATGTAGCTCCTTCAGTAGCAGGCAGTGAAGACAAGACCGTAAAGGCTATTTACGAGGAATCTTCAACACCTGTAACAACATACAATATCACTTATAAATTCAATGATGGTACAGCTACCAGCGAAATTAAATCCGAATCTCTTGAAGAGGGCGCAGGCATTGCTCTTCCCACCGTTGCAACTACAATTCCTACCGGTAAACAGGTAGTTTGGACCTATGCTAAAGAAGACGGCACTTCTATTGATGCTATTACAACTATGCCCGCATACAATGTTGTAGCAACAGCAAGCCTTGAGTGGATTAATTACACCCTCACCTTTAAGCAGGATGGTCAGGCTGATGTAGTTCAGACCTATCACTACGGTGATACAATTAAAGACATTCCCGCAATTACTCAGGAAACAGGCTCAACTAAAGCATGGACCTATACTCCTGCTCTTGATAACGGCACATCAATGCCCAATAGTAATGTTGTGGCAACCGTTACCGCAACTGCAAACCAGCGCACTGTAAAATTTGTATGCTTGCAGGATGCAGCTCAGACCCAGACAAATACATGGGCTTATGGCAAAGAGTACACTCTTCCGACATTCACAGGCATTGACAGTGGTTTAACACTTATCAGCTGGACTTCATCCGACGGTCAAACAGTTTCTGCAGCTGACGTTTCAGCTAAGACATTTACCGTTCCCGATTACGATGTAACATGGACAGCTAACTACCAGGGCAAAGCCGTAACTGTAACCTTTAATATTAAGCTTGGCAACACTACTCTTTGGACAGTTACCAAGGACGCTCATTACGGTGACCAGATGGATCAGTACATTCCTACTCAGGCAGATTATAAAGATAATCTTGCAATTGACGGCGTAGCTAAAGATGCTGCTGGTTACACAACACCTACTTGGAATGCTGACAAGACTGTTAGAGATAGCGATAAATCATATGATGCTACCGTAACAGCAAATAGCTTTAACCTTACAATCAAGACCAGCACAGGCGTTACTCTTTATAATGACAGCGTAGCATATGATGCTGACATCACAGCAATCAAATCAAATGCTAACGCACAGGCAGAAGAAATAGCAGGTTACACTGTTGCAGGCACTTCAGCGGTAGTTCCCGATAATATGCCCGCAAAGAATACTTCTTATGAAATTATTCTTTCTCAGCTTGATTACACAGTAACCTTGTGCAGAAATGAGGGCTCATTCCCCGAAGGTACAGAGACTGACAAAAATGGCAACTATGTAATTAAAGAGCTCCATTACGGTGACAAATTTACAGCAGTTATCCCAACCAGAGAAGGCTATGACTTCAAGGGATGGGCTACAAGCCAAGACGCTGCAGATAAAGGCACAGTAGAGTACACTGACCTTTCAAGCGTTCAGGTAACAAAGTCACTTCAATACTATGCTGTTTGGGAAGCATCAACCTATAAAATTACTTACCAAACAAATACTACCACCGGCACAACATATGAGAATTATGCTGCCGGAAACTACACTTACACAGATTATGCAGCTTACGGCACAAAGACCGAATCCATCGCTTACGGCAAAGCAGTTACAGTAACAGTTGCTAAGCCCGTAGTTGAGGGCTATGAATATTCTGATTGGGCTCTCTATTATGAAGACGGCTCAAAATTTGAAGGTACAACAATGCCTGCTGCAAACCTTATTGCTAAGTCTACAGGTAAACAGCTTTACTATACAGATACTTATACGGACAATGAAGGCAACGTGATTGAAGCATACACTTCACATTATGTTTACGGTGCTAAGATTAATCATCCCGCTCTTCCTGTTGTTAGCGGTATGACAGATCCATATTGGTATCCTGTACAAGACAATCAGCCTGCAAAGGATGTGAAGTTTGAATACAGAAGCTCCGCAGGCGTAGTTGGTTATAAAGTAGAAATTTACACTCAGAATATCAAAGATAATGAGTACACATTAGCTAATACTTATGACCACACAGGCACAACCGGTTCTACAGCTAATTTAAACAACTCCGAAAAGGCTATGGCCGGCTTCACATTAAATGCCGACAAGACAATTGACGGACAAAAGGTTCTCGGCGACGGCACAACAGTATTGAAAGCATACTTTGACCGTAATAGCCACACCATCACCGTAACAGGCGATGCAGACAGTGCAAAGAACAAAGCTTATACTTATAAGTATGGCGAAGACATTACAGAGTGGGTTGCTACCGAAAAAGAAGGCAGCACAGCAACAGTAACCTATTCAAGAGACGGTTCAACAATGACATTCCCATCAAGCAAGACAATGCCTGACTTTGACTTTGTTGTAACTGTTGATTACGGCGAAAATGCTTACACTGTAACTTACATTGTTGACGGCGAGCCATATGGCGTTGTTGATACAGTAGTTTACGGCAAAGATGTTGCTCTTCGTACATACGGCGGCAAGATCGGTTATGATTTCAGCGGCTGGACTTCAGAAGATGTTGCACTTGCTGAAGGTGCTACATCCTTCACAATGCCCGCAAAGAATGTTACAATCTCCGGTACAAACACCGTTCAGCAGCATAAGTTTACATTTGTTGCTGATGGAAATACAGTAGATACACTTACAGGTAATTACGGCGAAGCTGTAGATTTCAGCACTGCTAAAATACCTTCAAAGGTTGGTTATACATTTGTAAAATGGGATGTTACCTATACAACATTCCAGGCAGAAGATAAAGTAATCAATGCTATCTTCAGCCGAGACAAGCACGATGCTAACTTCCTTAAAGAAGATAACTCAACATACAAAGTTGTTTCTACATATTATGATGACTTTGTTGAGGCACCGGACGGTCCTTCAAAAGTTGGTTATACATTCAACGGCTGGATTATGAACGATGATGCAACCCATGTATACACCGCTGAGCAAGTAAAAGCTCAAATCAAGATGGGTATAGAAGATATTACCTTCAAGCCCACTTATACAGCAAATTCCTACACCGCAAAATTCTATGCAAGTGCAGGCGATACAGCAACATTTGCAGTTCAGGAAAATATCGTATTTGGCTCAGGTGAGGTTACAATACCCGAGGGTCAGCCCGAAAGAGCCGGCTTCATCTTCAAGGGCTGGAAACTCAGCACTGATTCAACAGATACAATCATTTCCTTCCCATACAAGATGACTACCGAAGGCGTAGCTTTCGTAGCTGTTTGGGCACAGGATACTCAGAACTGCCAGATCGAAAGCATTGTTCTTTCAGATCCTACAATTAAGTACACCGGCAGAGAACAAAGAGATTACACAATCACTCTTAAACCCGGCGTTGAAGCTTACAGCATCATTGTTTACAGAGGCGGTGACAGCTGGTATGAATTCAACAAGGCTTCATTTGCTAAGTATGGTGATAAGAGCTTAGTTAAGTCCATTACCACAAATACAAATAATCAGCAGGTATGGGAAGTTAAGATGATCCTTCCTGAAGCAACTGACACTTACTATGCATACATCGTTTACATGAACGGTGAAGCAGGTGGTAAGGAAACATACTATAATTTCGATATTAAGTATGATGCTAAGGATGAAGCTGAAAAGAAAGCAGAGTACATGGGCGCTACTATCAGCGAAAATGCCGTTGTTCGTGGTGAAAGCCTTGTATGGACTGTTAAAACTTCTAAGGATGTTTCATGGCTCAAGTTTGACTATGCATACACCTTAAAAGACGGCACTTCAAAAGAATATCAGGTATATTACAAGAAAGATAATGCCGGTTCTAACTTCACTTATACTGAAAACGAAGACAACACAGCAACTTGGGCAATCACAATGCCATTCACCTATAGCGGCAATGACAGCTCAGTTAAGCAGACTTACTCAGTAAGCTACAGAGTTGGCACAGCATCAACCTACTATGAAGGCGACAAAGACATAATTGTTACTGTCGGCTATACCAAGGATGCACTTATTGAAACTCCTGCTGAATATGATAAGTTCTCAGTAATCAGTGTTGTTACAGCTGATCCTACCGTAACCGAAGGCAAGTCTTCTAAAGTTGTGGTTAAGACTACTGCAGACTGCTCAAAGGTTCGTCTTGGTTACACCAACCCATCAACAGGCAAAATGAAGTACGGCACATATCAGACCACATCTAAGAATGTTACATACGAAGATAACAATGGCGTAAGAACATGGACCATTAACATGAAGTTTGTTAAGGGCGTAACAGAGTATCAATTTGATGCTCGTGGCTCAGAATGGTCAACTCCTGTAAAGTTTGTTCCCGCTTTTGGTTAATCCAAAGTGCTGAAAAAGTGTGTAACAATCGGTACTGAATAAACCACAAAAATCCGCCCTCGGTGAAAACCGGGGGCGGATTTAAGCATAAAAAGAGCTGAAGGAATAAATCCAACAGCTCTTAATTTTACGAATAATTATTCAAATTCGATAGTTCCGGAGGGTTTGGGGGTGAAGTCATAAAGCACTCTGTTTACACCTTTAACTTCATGTGTAATTCTGTCAACAAGGTGCTGCATAAGCTCAAAGGGGATATTTTCTACTGTTGCAGACATGGCGTCTTTTGTGTTGACTGCACGGATAATAACGCTCCACTCAAATGTTCTCTTGCCGTCTCTGATACCCGTTGACTTGAAATCGGGCACAACGGTAAAATACTGCCATACTATGCCTTCAAGGCCGTTCTTCGCAAATTCTTCACGGAGGATTGCATCTGATTCACGAACAGCCTCAAGCCTGTCACGAGTGATTGCGCCGGGGCATCTTACACCGAGGCCGGGGCCTGGGAACGGCTGACGATAAACCATATTTGATGGTAAGCCGAGTTGGTTGCCTACAATCCTGACTTCGTCTTTGAAAAGAATTTTTACAGGCTCAACAAGCTCAAAATTCATATCTTCGGGAAGCCCGCCTGCATTGTGGTGAGCTTTTATGCCGTTTTCACTCTCGAGAATATCCGGCCAGATTGTGCCTTGCGCAAGGAATTCAACGCCGTCAAGTTTTCTTGCTTCTTCTGCAAAAACTTCTATAAATTCTCCGCCGATGATTTTACGCTTTGTTTCCGGGTCCGTTACCCCTGCAAGCTTGTCAAGGAAGCGGTCAACTGCATCCACATAAATGAGATTTGAGTTCATTTGATTTTTGAAAACTTCAATAACCTGCTCTGGCTCTCCTTTACGAAGTAAGCCATGATTTACATGAACACAAACAAGTTGCTGACCGATTGCTTTTATAAGAAGCGCAGCAACAACGGATGAGTCAACACCGCCTGAAAGGGCAAGAAGAACTTTTTTATCACCTACTTGCTTGCGCACAAGAGCAATTTGCTCCTCAATAAATGCATTTGCAAGCTCGGGAGTGGTAATCCTTACCATGTCGTCCGGTCTTCTGATTTCTGCCATAAAAATTCCTCATCTTTCTTTAATTTTTCCATAATATGATTAAATTTTTGCATGATCATTATTTCATTTTTTTGAATGCTCTGAAAAGAGGCTGACAGCCGGAGAAAAACGCTCTATAAGCCTCACAATAATCGGCATGGATTCTTTGCCTTTTGCAGCCTTGGGCACGGCACATTGGCATAAAACGGCATTCTTTGCATTTTTGTGGAATGTTAAAACTTTCGGTAATAAATTTTCTTGCAGTGTCACCCATAAGAGCGGATTTAACCGGGATCTCATTAACATTTCCAAGCAATAGCTCATCTGTGCAGAAAAAGTCACAAGGGTATAAATTTCCGTTGCCTTCCACAACTAATTGATGGCCACAAGCGCCTCCTACTCCGCATTGCTCAGGCTGTTCGCCTAAATACATTCTTACAAGATTATCAAAGTAACGCACACTTACGTAATTGCCACGGATAAAATCCTTAACATAAAGATTGAATATTCTTATAAGGAAATTTGCATATTGACTGTTAGTCATATACATTTCACTGTCACTGTTATCATTAAACGGCCTTAAGCAGGGGATAAATTGCAAATAATGAAAGCCGTTATCCCTTAAATGCTTGTAAACTGTCTCGCACCTGTCGGCACAGTAGCCGGTTAAAACAATTAAAATGTTAAACTCTACTCTGTATTTTTTTAAAAGCTCTGCAGCCTTGAGAATTTTGAAATAGGCACTATTACCGTTTTTATCAACACGAGATTTATTACCTTCTCTGTCGCCGTCAAGGCTGAGGCCGATTAAAAATTCATTTTTTCTGAAAAAATCGCACCATTCATCTGTGATAAGTGTGCCATTTGTTTGAAGTGAGAAGAAAATTCGGGAGTTTTTAGCATTATTTTCTTTTACTGTTTTTACAAAATAACGAAAATAATCAAGGCCGGCTAAAAGTGGCTCGCCCCCTTGAAAAGCAAAGGCAACACTGTCTCCGTTTGCAAATTCAAGGGCACTTTTTATAAGATTTTCGGCGGTACTTTCAGTCATCAAACCGAAATTCGCAACATCTCTTGCTTCTGCCACATCGTAATAAAAGCAGTATTTGCATCTTAAATTGCATAAGCTTGAGGCAGGCTTTATCATTATTGAAAGAGGTGGCATTATTTTACAATTCCTCTCGGATTGCTTTCAAATTCTTCTTGAATTTCGTCAAGTTTTTCGTGCATCTTATCTGCAATTTCAGGATAAACGGTTGTACGATTATAGTTTTCACCTGTAT
>CAVHYZ010000004.1:0-41164 GCA_963640495.1 Acutalibacteraceae bacterium | reverse complement strand
GGTTAAGGCTGAGCCAAGGCTTGTAATGAATTGGAACGGCAATAAAATTGTTGATATAAGCCGTGAATTCCTTAATTCAAATGGTGCAGATAAGCATATCACAATAACTCCGGTTCCTTCAAAGAAAATATTCAAAGAATTCAGCGGTAATTTTACCGAGAACATAAAATCTCTTGCGGATGATCTTAATATCTGCTCAAAGAGAGGGCTTTCCGAAAGATTTGACTCAACCATCGGTGCCGGCACGGTGCTTATGCCATTTGGCGGTAAAAATCAGCTTACTCCAATTCAGGCAATGGTACAAAAGATTTCCATTGAAAAAAAGCATACAGATGATTGCTCACTTATGGCATGGGGATATAACCCCTTTGTTACAGAACAAAGCCCATATCACGGTGCATATCTTGCGGTTATCGAATCAGTAAGCAAGCTTATTGCCACCGGCGCAAAATTTGAGGATGTGTATCTCACCTTCCAAGAATATTTTGAACACCCCGGAAAAGACGGCAAAAGATGGGGTAAGCCTCTTGCTGCATTGCTTGGTGCTTTTGAAGCTCAAAAAGAGCTTGGCATAGGCTCCATAGGTGGAAAAGACTCTATGAGTGGTTCTTTTGAAGATTTGGATGTTCCTCCCACACTTGTATCTTTTGCTGTTACAACAGAAAAAGTTAAGAGCATTGTTTCACCCGAATTTAAAAAGGTGGGCAGTAGAGTTATAATGCTGACACCCGAAACTGACGAAAACGGTTTGCCTGTTACTTCATCTCTTCTTAAACTTTTTGATGAGGTTAATTCTCTTTTAGCTTCTGAAAAGGCAATTTCATGTTACACTCCCTGCCTTGGTGGTGTTGCGGAAGCTGTTATGAAAATGTGCTTTGGTAATGCACTTGGCTTTGAATTTAACGGCAAGCTTTCCGTAAAGGAAATATTTGATTATAATTACGGCTCATTTATTCTTGAAATGGTTGATGATTCTTATTTAGAATATACCATAGGTTACACTACCGATACTATGCATATCACTTACGGCGAAGAAGAAGTAAAACTTTCTGATATTCTCAAGATTTATGAAGATAAGCTTGAAAGCGTTTACAGCTGTAATATTGCAGACAGAAAAACTCCCATGGAGAATTTTTCATATAAGTCAGAGAGCTATCCGTCACCTGCAATTAAAGTCGCAAAGCCAAAAGTTCTTATTCCTGCTTTTCCGGGCACAAACTGCGAATATGACAGCGCAAAGGCAGTGAGAGATGCAGGCGCAGAGCCTGAAATTATTGTTATCAAAAATCTTACATCCGATGGGATTAAAGAAAGTATTGATAAATTTGCAAATGAATTAAAAACAGCTCAAATGATATTTATCCCCGGTGGATTCAGTGGCGGAGATGAACCTGACGGCAGCGGTAAATTTATTACTGCGTTCTTCCGTAACGGCGCAATTAAAGAGGGCGTAACGAATTTACTTGAAAGCAGAGACGGACTTATGTGTGGTATTTGTAATGGCTTTCAAGCTCTTATAAAATTAGGCCTCGTGCCTTACGGCAAAATTATAGATACAGATGAAAAATGCCCCACTCTTACATTTAATACAATTGCTCGCCACCAGAGCAGAATTGTAAGGACGAGAATTGCCTCCAATAAATCCCCGTGGCTTGCACTCACACAGCCCGGTGAAATTTATTCCGTGCCAATTAGTCACGGCGAAGGCAGATTTATTGCAGATGAAGAACTCATAAAAAAGCTTGCCGCAAACGGTCAAATTGCCACTCAATATGTGGATCTTGAAGGCAATGCAACAAGCGATGTTCACTTCAACCCCAACAATTCAATGTATGCTATTGAGGGCATAACATCCCCGGATGGTAGAGTATTCGGTAAAATGGGTCACAGTGAGCGTGTTGGTGACGGACTTTATAAAAATGTTCCCGGTAATTACTTCGTCCACATGTTTGAGTCTGCGGTAAAATATTTTAAGTGATAAGGAGAAGGTCTTATGGCATATCTTTCAGACATTGAAATAGCACAATCCTGTGAAATGAAAAATATTACGGAGATTGCAAAAACGGCACATGTTGATGAGAAATATATTGAACAGTATGGCAGATATAAGGCCAAAATTGACCCCTCTCTCATAAAAGAAACAAATAAAAAAGACGGCAAGCTGGTGCTCGTAACAGCTATTACTCCTACCCCAGCGGGTGAAGGAAAAACCACAACCACAATCGGCCTTGCGGATGGCTTAAGAAGAATCGGTAAAGACGCTGTCGTTGCCCTTCGTGAGCCTTCTCTTGGCCCCGTATTTGGGATAAAGGGAGGTGCAGCCGGAGGCGGATATGCTCAGGTCGTACCAATGGAAGATATAAACCTTCATTTTACGGGAGATTTTCACGCAATAGGTGCGGCAAACAACTTGCTGGCAGCTTTACTTGATAATCATATTCAACAGGGAAATGAGCTTCAAATAGACCCACGAAAAATCACATGGAAGCGCTGTGTGGATATGAATGACAGACAGCTTCGCTTTATTGTTGACGGCCTAGGTGGTAAAGTTAATGGCACTCCAAGGGAAGACGGCTTTGATATTACCGTTGCAAGTGAAGTTATGGCAGTGCTTTGTCTCTCTTCATCCATAGCAGACCTTAAGGATAGGTTATCAAGAATTGTTGTTGGCTACACCTATGATGATAAGCCCGTAACAGCCGGCGATTTGAAGGCTGTGGGAGCAATGGCAGCGCTTCTTAAAGACGCATTAAAGCCTAACCTTGTGCAGACTCTTGAAGGAACTCCCGCTTTTGTTCACGGTGGGCCTTTTGCAAATATTGCTCACGGATGCAATTCTGTTATGGCAACAAAACTTGCATTAAAAATGGGCGATTATGCAGTAACAGAGGCAGGTTTCGGTGCAGATTTGGGTGCTGAAAAATTCCTTGATATAAAATGCCGTATGGCAGACTTAACCCCTGATGCCGTTGTAATTGTTGCAACTGTTCGTGCCCTCAAAATGCACAGCGGTCTTGATAAAAAAGAACTTGATAAAGAGGATTTAACAGCTCTTGAAAAAGGTATTGTGAACCTTCTCCGCCATGTTTCAAATATTAAAACCGTTTATAAACTTCCCTGTGTTGTAGCGATAAACAGATTCCCCACGGATACAGATAACGAAATTAATTTTATTATTAAAAAGTGCAAGGAATTATCTGTTAATACAGTTCTTTCAACTGTTTGGGCAGAGGGTGGAAAAGGTGGTGAAGAGCTTGCAAAAGAAGTTGTTCGCCTTTGTGAAGAAGAAAAGGGAGATTTTACATTCTCTTATGACCTTAATTTATCTATAAACGAAAAAATTGAGGCTGTTGTTAAAAAAATATACGGTGGCAAAGGTATCAGTGTTTCTTCTTCCGCTCAAAAGCAAATAGATAAGCTCACATCTTTAGGGTACGGTAATTTACCTGTTTGTATAGCTAAAACTCAGTATAGCTTTTCCGATGACCCAACAAAGCTCGGAGCGCCAAGTGACTTTATGGTAAATGTAAAAAATGTTAAAATTTCAGCAGGTGCAGGCTTTATTGTCGTACTGACAGGTGATATAATGACTATGCCCGGCCTTCCTAAAAGGCCTGCGGCAGAAAGAATAGATGTTGATGAAAACGGTAAAATCAGCGGATTATTCTAATTATAATTCGGAGATGATAAGATGAAAAAAATTATTTCACTTATTCTTTCACTAGTTCTTTGCCTTTCTTTTGCTGCTCCCTGTTTTGCAGAAGATGCGCAAAAGAGCTATGTAGTATTGGGAGATTCAATTTCTCAAGGTTTCGGAGTTGAAAACCCGGATGAAGCCTCCTATGCAGCAATAATCGCCAATACAAATAATTACAGCTACACAAATCTCGGCAAGGCTGCAAAAACCTCAACTCAGCTACTTGATGAAATTCTTAATGACGAAAAAACGAGAGAAAATATAAAAAATGCTGATCTTATGAGCATTTCAATAGGCGGTAATGATTATTTTTGCGACAGTCGTGTTGTAGGTATTGCGTTAGGCGCTATATTAAATATAGATACTGCCAACACTCTTGAAATTACAAAACAGCTTAAAGAAAATTATTTTGCTATGCTTAAAGAAATTCATGTTCTTAATCCCAATGCTGTTATTTTGCTTCAATATGTGCCTGTAAGCTGGTTTGGCCTTTTGGGAACAGCATACGAAAGAGTTACTTCAAAAATAAATAAAGTGATTGATGAGGCTGCGGCTGCGTATCCGGATAACCTTTATATAGTTGATGTGGCAAGTGCTATGGCAGGCCACAAAGATTATATTGCTGAGGATGCACTTCATCCAAACTCGGAAGGCAACGTGGCAATAGCAAAAGTATTTCAAGCTAAACTTGTGGAAATCGGACTTGCAGACTCAACGGAAGTTAAAATAATCGCTGACGGGATAGAACCTAATTTCTATCTGAAGGCTTACGGAAAAGTTATTGGTAAAGCATTTTGGTTTCTCGTAAATTTATTTACGGGTAATTTATAATAATTCTTATATTCGTTTCCTTTTAAAAATATATCCCGGGCTTCATATGTGATGACCCCGGGATTTTTTATATGCCTGTTTATTCAAATTTAACGGTTTTATAGAGAAAAATTTCTATGATGGATTTTTAAAAAATCAGAACTCTTACGAAATTTTATATAAAATGTTGCACAAACTTTTGACCGCAAAATTAGCAAATCTTACAAAAATGATGTGGCACATCCGCAAAAGTGCCAAAAATAACAGCTTAATTTCAACAAATTGCACAAAATAATTCGACTCTTTTTGAATTTTCAGTAAAAGGTGACAATCACTTGTTAACAGACTGTTTTGTATAAAGTGCACAAATATCGTTATCTCGAATTGTGCAAAATTACTTGACATTTGAAGACAACGTGCTATAATACAGTCAACAACAAACGAAAGGAGTCGATATATAATGACTACGATTGATTACAGAGCAAAAAGAGATTTAGAAGAAAAGCTTATGGATGAAATCAGACATGAAAAGGTCTTTTCACTCAAGAGACTGTTCAAGCTTATCGAACTCCAGAGTCTTTGCAAAATTTGACCTGGAATTCTCTTAAAAAAACCATCAACCGTTTGGTTGGTTTTATATATCCGAAACCGTAAGGTTTTGGGCCATAAGAAAACTTCTCCGCCCGTGAATTATCACGGGCGGTTCTCCTTTATATATCATTTTTTGATTTTATCCCAATAGTCCTTTGCAGCCTGCTCCATTTTATTATCGCCATATTCATAATATTTCTTATTTTTTATTGTATCAGGTAAATATTGCTGTTTTACCCAATGATTAGGAAAATCATGGGCATATTTATAAAATTGGCCCGGGTTATTGTTATCTGCGCCATCATAATGTTTGTTCTGAAGCTGGCGGGGAATAGGTCCTGTATTGCCTCTTTCTATATCTTGCATTGCAGAGTTTATTGCTTTATAGGCACTGTTGGATTTTGGGCTATTGCACACCATTATAACAGCGTCTGCGAGGGGGATCCTTGCCTCCGGTAAGCCCAGCATCTGAGCAGCATCAACAGCTGATTTTACAATGGGTATAATTTGCGGATAAGCAAGGCCTACATCTTCACAGGCACATACCATGAGCCTGCGGCAGGCGGAGGGCAAATCTCCTGCCTCAAGGAGCCTTGCAAGATAGTGAATAGCAGCATCCGGGTCGGAGCCTCTCATTGATTTTTGATAAGCGGAAATAATATCATAATGCTCGTCGGAGTCTCTATCATATCTCATTGAACTGTTTTGAGTAAGTGCCTTGGCGTTTTCGAGAGATATAAATTTTTTCCCGTTTTCATCTTTTGCGCTGAGAACGCATAGCTCAACGCTGTTAAGTGATTTACGAACATCACCTGAGCATGCACTTGATATATATTCAATAACACCACTTTCAATTTCATAAATTTCATTTCTGTCCTTTGACATGGTATCAAAACCACGCTGAACCGCTTTTGAAATTTCTTTTGGGGTTACACTTTTAAATTCAAACACCGTTGAACGACTTAAAATTGCGGAATAAACATAAAAATATGGGTTTTCCGTGGTGGACGCAATCAAAGTGATGCATCCGTTTTCAATATATTCAAGTAGAGTTTGCTGTTGCTTTTTGTTAAAATATTGAATTTCATCGAGATATAATAATATTCCGTTTGTTGCAGCAAGTGTATCAAGTTGAGCAATAACTTCCTTTATATCCGCAGTGCCTGCAGTGGTGCCGTTAAGCTTAACAAGATATCTTTCTGTTTTCTTTGCTATAATGCTTGCAAGAGTGGTTTTACCAACGCCGGGAGGCCCGTAAAACACCATATTTGGTAATTCGCCACTCTCTATTATGTTTCTTAGCGGTTTGTTCGAAGCAAGAAGATGCTCCTGCCCGATCATTTCTTCTATTGTTTTTGGCCGCATTCTGTCTGCAAGGGGAGCTGACACAGTACTCGCTCCTTTCACATGGATTTTAACAAAAAAATATTACCATAAACTTTTAACAATTGCAACTGAACAGGGGAGAGGAGAAATAAAAATAATTTTGATTTTTTAACATTTGTTTGTTATAATATATTTTAAACAATTGGACGAACATAATTTGTTCTTATATTCGCTTTATATATCCGATTCAGTACATAGGAGGTTGTTAAAATGTTATGTCAAAATTGCGGTAAAAATGAAGCTACAACTCATATAAAGCAAATTGTTAACGGCGATATGGCAGAAACTCATCTTTGCTCAGAGTGCGCTACGCACCTCGGTTACACGGATATGTTTTCCGGATTTGGTATGAATTTATCCGGATTTTTCAGTGGCCTTCTCAGTGATATGCTTCCTTCGAACAGACTTGGAAATATTAAAAGATGTGAAAAGTGTGGCTGCTCATTTGATGATATAGTCCGTGATGGTAAAGTTGGATGTGCCGAATGTTACAATACATTCTATGATAAGCTTCAGCCGACAATCCAAAGAATCCACGGAAAAATAAGATATTCCGGTAAAGTTAGCAGAACTACAGCCGAGCATAAGCGCATTGAAACAACAGAAGAAAAAATAGAAAAGCTTAAACAAAAAATGAGCGATGCCGTAGCAAAGGAAGAGTTTGAAGAGGCTGCAAAAATCAGAGATGAAATAAGGGCATTGGAAGGAGGACGCAACAATGGATAAATGGTATGCCTTAAAGGGCGAACAAAGTGATGTTGTGCTTTCCACAAGAATTAGACTCGCAAGAAATATTGCTGATTTTGTGTTCCCTTCTCGCCTTGATTTTGAAGGCAAAGAAAATGTAAATGAGTTTGTAAAAAAAGCTGTTTTTTCAAATTCGGGAAGTGGTTTTACTTATGTTGAAATGAAAAATTTATCAAGGCTTCAGGCGGTTTCTCTTGCGGAAAGACATCTTATAAGCCCGGAATTTGCTTCAAGAAATGAAGGCACGGCATTAATTCTTTCGGAGGACGAAAGCGTGAGCATAATGCTTAACGAGGAAGACCATATTAAACTTCAAATTATGAAAAGCGGTCTTGCTCTTGAAGAAACATATTCACTTGCCGATAAAATAGATAATTTTCTTGATGATAATCTTAATTATGCTTTTGATGAAAGACTTGGATATTTAACTGCCTGCCCCACTAATTTAGGTACTGCAATGAGAGCGTCCGTTTTACTTCACTTGCCTGCTCTTACCGCAAATAATCAAATTTCCGGCCTTGCAAATACGGTTTCAAAGCTGGGGCTTTCTCTTACGGGGGCTTACGGCAGCAGAAGACAACCTGCCGGCGATCTCTACCAAATTAGCAATCAAATCACTCTTGGCATAACCGAAGAAACGGCTATTGCCAACCTTAAATCGATAGTACTTCAAATTGTTACAAGGGAAAGAGCAGCAGCTGAAAAAGAAATGAGAAATCCGGCAACAGAGGACCAAATTTATAGGTCTTTGGGCCTGCTTCAAAATGCAAGGCTCATAAATACCAATGAATTTATGCGACTTATTTCAGCCGTGAGATTTGGAGCTGCAAACGGAATAATCAATATTCCTATTGAGAAAATAAATGTCCTTATAATTGATGTGCAGCCTGCTACAATTTCAGTAACTCACGAGGGTATAGATTCTATTAACGCTCGTGATGCGGTTCGTGCAGAAGAAGTCAGAGAAGCTTTGAAAATAAGCTGATAAATTTAAAATCGAATTATAAAAGGCTGTAGCCCCATAACATGTGTTTTGGAAAGCTACAGCCTTTTTAGTTACTTAAAGATACTTCATTTCTTTTTCTTTGATGTGATGGTCAATGCTACTATTGCAATAACGGCAACTGCGATTACCGCTACAAGCACTATCCAAATTGATGAGCTACCTGTATTTACAGCTTCAGTGGAAATATTTTCATTTGCTGCAAAAACTCTGGTAAGCGCAACGGCAAATACGCTCAGAACCATAAGTGCACAAAGAAATATAGCAACAATTCTTTTGGCAAGTCCTCTTTTTTTCATGACATATACCTCGATTATCAAATATTAAGAAGTGTTTTCATGCCGATGGCAATTTTATCTGCTACAGCTTCACTTTTTTCAAATGTTTCGCCTATACCGGTAACATAAATTTTAATTTTTGGTTCTGTGCCGGATGGCCTCATAATTACAAAATTACCTTTTGGCAATTCAAAGGCGAGCACATTACTCTTTGGCAATGTAATAGGCTCTTTTTCTCCTGTTTTTGCGTCTGTAATTTCACTTGTGCTATAATTATATGCTTTAAGTACCTCATAGCCTGCAATTTCTTTTGGAGTGGATGCGGCTGTTGATGCCATTATATCAGCCATTTTTGCCATGCCGTCGGCACCTTCAAAGGTGTAAGAGTTAAGTTTATTGCAATAGAATCCGAATTCGTTATAAAGCTCATTAAGTACATCATAAAGGGTTTTACCGATGGACTTATAGTATGCTGTCATTTCGCAGATCATAAGTGATGCGGCAACGGCGTCTTTATCTCTTGCGTGGGTGCCTACAAGGTAGCCGTAGCTTTCCTCAAAGCCCATAATGAAATCATCAATTTTTCCCTCGGCATCAAGGTTGCAGATAACTTCGCCTATATACTTGAATCCTGTGAGTACGTCAATGAGTTTTGCATCGTATTTTTCACAGATTTTATCAACAAGCTTTGTGGAAACAAAAGATTTAACAATTACCGGATGCTTAGGAAGAGTGCCGAGAGCTTTTCTTTGGGATAGAATGTAATTAACAAGTAAAGCGCCAATATCGTTACCACTGAGAAGCTTGTATTCATTTCCGGTAAGAACAGCGGTGCCCACTCTGTCGCAATCCGGATCGGTGGCAAGAAGAAGGTCGGCTTTATATTCTTTTGTCATCTCAAGTCCACATTCGAAAACTTGGCGAATTTCCGGGTTAGGATATGGACATGTTGGAAAATTACCGTCTGGCATTTCCTGCTCTTTTACAACCTTAACATTTTTATATCCTGCTCTTTCAAGTACTGTACGAACGGGAATGTTTCCGGTACCGTTAAGAGGGGAATATATGATTTTTACATCGCTGTTTTTAACTATTTCAGGGTGTAAGGGCCTGCCGAGGCAAAGATTATAGTATTCTTCAAGTATATCATCTGATATGTATTCAATAAGTCCTCTTGAGATAGCTTCATCAAAATCCATTGATTTTATGCCGGTGAATATATCTGTTTTTTGAATGCACTCATAAGTTGCTGCCGCAGCTTCCTCGGTCATTTGATAGCCTCTTGGGTCATAACACTTATAACCGTTGTATTTTGAGGGATTATGACTTGCGGTTATGACAATACCACTTTGGCATTTAAGACGCATAACGGCGTAAGAAACAAAGGGAGTAGGCTCAATTTTTTCATAGAGATAAACTTTTATGCCGTTTGCAGCAAGAATTTTTGCACTCTCTTTTGAAAATACATCGGAATTAATTCGTGAATCATAAGCAATAGCCACAGAACTGTTTTTATATTTGCCGTTAAGATAATCGGCAAGGCCTTGTGTTGCTTGGCCTACGGTATATATGTTCATCCTGTTGGTGCCAGCACCTAATGTGCCTCTGAGGCCTGCTGTGCCGAATTCAAGGTTGCAATAAAATCTGTCAAGAATTTCATCATCATTTCCGGCAATGGCAAGAAGCTCGTTGTGCATTTCTTCATTACCTTCGGTACCTTTAAGCCACTCGCTGTAAAGCTCTTTTACATTATTCATTTTTACACCCCTTTTACAAATTTTTCCATTTTGTATTTTATTACATAAGTGGCTGATTGTCAAGAATATTGCCGGTCAACTTTTATTTTTACTGTAAAAAATACTTGATATTATTATATACAGCTGTTATAATAATTGCCGATTATTGATTAAGGTGGGTTATTATGAGCGGAGTTTACCTTGCAATTACAAAGATAATTTCCGTTATTTTTGCGGCTATATTTATGCCTTTAAGCGGCTTGACTTACGGCATAGACTCATTCTCAATAAGCGACAGAACTGATGACTCACGCACAAATGTTGTTGGCATTGGGGCTTATTTTCGTTCCCAAGGCGTAACAAGTGATAATGAGAGTCTTTATTTTTCGAGCAAAACCACACTTATCAAAACAGAAAAGGATGCTCGCACATTAGTTAATGCGAATTACTCCGCTATTCCCGATGAGCTTTCTGAAAATTACGGTATAAAACACATTGGCGGTATAAGTTACTATAATGGTAAGATTTATGCCGGCATGGAAGACAGCAAAGTTTGGAATTATCCTATTGTGGGAGTATTTGACGCAAGTACTCTTCAGCTTTCCGATTTTTATATTCTAGATAAAAATACCGTTCAAAGAGGATTGCCTTGGGTGGCAGTCAATTCGGATGATGGCTATCTCTATTGTATGAACCACTCAAAAACACCGGATAAAATCCTTGTTTATGATATTTCAAATGAAATGAGTTTTGTTAAAGAAATTATGCTCAGTGAGAGTGTTCCATCCGTTCAGGGCGCAGAATTTTATAACGGCTGTCTTTATGCGGCCACAAATAATGGCACTCAGGCAATCTATAAAATTGATGTTCAAAACGGAAATGTTGAAAAATATATTGATAGAAACCTTACCTCCGGCAGCGAGGGTGAGGGGATGACATTTATGGAAAAGAACGGTGAAACGGTTCTTGTGGCTATGGATATGGGCCCCATATTTGTTAATGCTTTTGTCAGACAGTATAAAATCAAATAATTCATTAGGGGAAATAAAATGAAAAAAATAACCGGTATTCTTACAGGTGCTGTTGTGCTTGCACTTGTAGCGGTAATTGCAGTGCTTGGTGTGAAAATGAAAAACAAAAACGATGTTGAATTATCTCAAACGCCAATTTATGATGGCACTGTTGCTGAGGAGCAAAGTTACAGCACAAGTCCTTACAATTATTACACCGAAGAAACGACGGAAGATGAGGAATTTTTCTCAAGTATTTTTGAAAAAGACAATACTACTACTGCTTTTGAAACAGCTACCTCAGCCGTAACCTCTACCACACAAAAAATACTTGATGCGGCTACCACGGTAACTACAAAAGTTTCAACAACAGCAGCAACGGCAGTTGATAAAGCTGCATTTAATAAGGCCTTTACAATGCCTAAGTCCCCTAAATATATTCCGCCCGACACCAATATAGATTTTAACACCGCAAGTATTGCTTCATATAAATATGATCCCGACGGAAATTATTACTACACCGATGATAAAAATGCTTGGCAAAAAAATTTTGGATATACAAAAATTTACGATAAACTTTCCGTTGTTGCGGCTATGTATTACAGTACCGTTCGCACAACCTTCACTTATGAAAATAAAGATTGGCTTGTCCAAATATGGAAAGGTCAGTACGGGTATGCTTTTGTAGGTGAAGAGATAGGTATTTACACAAAAACCGCCGGAAGCAGCGGAAGCACCTATGCCTGTGCCGATAAATCCGATTGGCTAAAAATGGAAACGTGCTTTATGTGGGATGAAAACAAAACAGGTGATTATCAGCCTATTTTCACTCGTTCCTATACAGATTATTGGTGGTGTACCGGCTTTGTCGTAGGCTTTGAATCAAGAGCCAGCATGAATAATACCGAGCAATTCAGAATGATTGCTCATATCACCTTCAAAAATACGGAAATGGCACAGCTTTTTGCATCTGCTTTTGAAAAGAACGGATTTAAGAGAGTTTCAAAGTTAGACAACAGTGTGGTTGATACCTTTGTTCAGATAGGCCCCGATGTTGGCTTTGTTTGGCAGAGCATCAGTAACAAAAAATAATAAGAAATAGATCCCGGAGGATATGCTATATGTACGAAAAAGTATCATCAAATCTTGATTTCGTAGCAAGAGAAAAAGAAATTCTTGAATTTTGGAACAAAAATGACATTTTCAAGAAGAGTATGAAAATCAGAGAGGGCTGCCCAACCTATACTTTCTATGATGGTCCTCCCACCGCAAACGGTAAACCTCATATCGGCCATGTTCTTACAAGAGTTATCAAGGATATGATTCCGAGATACCATACCATGAAAGGAGAATTTGTTCCCCGTAAAGCCGGCTGGGATACTCACGGCCTTCCTGTTGAGCTTGAAGTTGAAAAACTTTTAGGTATTAACGGCAAAGAACAAATTGAAGAATACGGCCTTGAACCTTTCATTAAAAAGTGTAAAGAAAGTGTTTGGAAATATAAAGGCATGTGGGAAGATTTTTCAGGTACAGTAGGTTTTTGGGCTGATATGGAAAATCCCTATGTTACCTATCATAATGATTTTATTGAATCTGAATGGTGGTCATTAAAAGAGATTTGGAACAAGGGCCTTCTTTATAAAGGATTTAAGATTGTTCCATATTGTCCTCGCTGTGGCACACCTCTTTCATCTCACGAGGTTGCTCAGGGATATAAATCGGTTAAAGAACGTTCGGCAGTAGTTCGCTTTAAAGCAAAAGGCGAGGATGCTTATTTCCTTGCTTGGACTACAACACCTTGGACTCTTCCTTCAAATACCGCTCTTTGCGTAAATCCGGATGAAACTTATGTAAAAGTAAAGGCAGCAGATGGCTATACTTACTATATGGCAAAGGCTCTTCTTGATACTGTTCTCGGTAAGCTTGCGGATAAAGAAAACAATGTTGCGGCTTATGAAATTATTGAGGAGTATGTAGGTAAAGATCTTGAAGGCAAAGAATATGAGCCTCTCTTTGAATGCGCAGGCAAAATTGCCGAGAAGCAAAATAAAAAAGCTCATTTCGTTTTATCAGATAACTACGTTACCATGTCCGATGGTACAGGCATTGTTCATATTGCTCCCGCATTTGGTGAAGACGATGCCCGTATCGGCAGAAAATACGACCTTCCCTTTATTCAGCTTGTTGACGGCAAAGGCAATCTTACAAAAGAAACGCCTTACGCCGGATTGTTCGTAAAGGATGCAGACCCCAGGGTTCTTGTTGACCTTGATAAAGAGGGTAAACTTTTTGATGCTCCCAGGTTTGAGCATGATTATCCGTTCTGCTGGAGATGTGATACCCCCCTCATTTATTATGCAAGAGAGTCATGGTTTATTAAAATGACTGCAGTGCGTGATAATCTTATTAAAAACAATAATACTGTTAACTGGATTCCTGAAAGTATCGGTAAAGGCCGTTTCGGCGATTGGCTTGCAAATATTCAAGATTGGGGCATTTCCCGTAATCGTTATTGGGGCACTCCTCTCAATATTTGGGAATGTGAATGTGGCCATAGACATTCGATTGGCTCTATTGCAGAGCTTAAAGAGCTTAGTGATAATTGCCCTGATGAAATTGAGCTTCATCGCCCGTATATTGATAAGGTTACAATTAAGTGTGATAAGTGCGGCAAGCAAATGCACAGAGTTCCAGAAGTTATTGACTGCTGGTATGATTCAGGCTCAATGCCTTTCGCACAGCATCATTATCCTTTTGAAAATAAAGAAGTTTTTGAGCAACAGTTCCCAGCAAAGTTCATTTCCGAAGCTGTTGACCAAACAAGAGGATGGTTCTATTCTCTTATGGCTATTTCCACCCTTCTTTTTGACAAGAGCCCCTATGAGAATGTTATAGTTCTTGGACTTGTTCAGGATGAAAACGGTCAAAAAATGAGTAAATCTAAAGGTAATGCAGTTGACCCATTTGACGCTCTTTCAAAATTCGGCGCAGATGCAATTCGTTGGTATTTCTATACTAATTCAGCTCCTTGGCTTCCCAACAGATTCCACGACAAGGCCGTTGTTGAAGGTCAGCGCAAATTTATGGGTACCCTTTGGAACACTTATGCATTTTATATTCTTTATGCTAACATAGATAACTTTGACCCCACAAAACATACTCTTGATTACAGTAAGCTCTCAATTATGGATAAATGGCTTCTTTCAAGGCTTAATACCCTTATTGATACTGTTGACGGTTACCTCGGTAATTATGCTATTCCCGAGGCAGCAAGAGCACTTCAAACCTTTGTTGATGAGCTTAGTAACTGGTATGTTCGCCGTGGCAGAGAAAGATTCTGGAAGCAAAACAGCGATGAAGATAAGATTAACGCTTATATGACTCTTTATACTGCTCTTAAAACCGTTATTCTTCTTGCTGCTCCCATGATTCCGTTTATGACTGAGAGCATTTATCAAAATCTTGTAAGAAGTGTTGATTCTTCAGTTCCCGTAAGTATTCATCTTTGTGATTATCCCGTATCAAATCATGATTATATTGATGAGAATCTTGAGTCCTATATGGATGAAGTGCTTACAGTTGTTGCTCTTGGCAGAGCTGCAAGAAACACTGCAAATATCAAAAACAGACAGCCTCTCGGTAAAATGTATGTAGGCGTTCCTCACGAGCTTCCTAAAGAGTTTCTTGAAATAGTTGAAGATGAGCTTAATATTAAGAGTGTTGAATTTGCAAATGATTCTTCATCCTTCGTTTCATACAGCTTTAAGCCACAGCTTAAAACTCTCGGGCCAAAGTACGGCAAACTCATCGGTGCAATTCGTGGTGCTCTTCAAGCCCTTGACGGTTCAAAAGCTAAGAAGGATCTTGATACAAACGGTGCAATCGTTCTTAATGTTGACGGCAACGAAATTTCTCTCGGAGCAGAGGATCTTCTCATAGAAACAGTACAAAAAGAAGGATTCCAAGCAGAAAGTGATAACGGAATTACTGTTATTCTTGATACAAATCTTGATGATAAGCTTATTGAAGAAGGATTTGTAAGAGAAATTACATCAAAGATTCAAGATATGCGTAAGAAAGCAGGATTTGAGGTTACAGATACAATCAAGGTTTACTGCACAGGTAATGCAAAACTTGAAAAGATTTTTGATGCAAATAAAGATTCCATAAGCCACGATGTGCTTGCGACGAATGTTATTTATGCTGTCGGTGGTTCATACAGCACGGAAATTGACATCAACGGTGAAAAAGCGACATTCGGCGTTGAAAAGAATTAACTGAAAAAGAATAATAAAACAGTTGAAAGTTACAAATTACTGTGTTATACTGAAACTGTTAAAGTTAGATTAACGAAATCTTTCGTATTAAAGAAAGGAATCGATATTATGAAAAAGTTTTTAGCTGTTTTACTCGCAGTTCTCATGGCATTTTCTGCAATGTCCGTTGTTGGTTATGCAGCAGATGCAACAACGAATGATACAACTACCGTAGAAGAGGATAATTCACCTGCTATTGTAAAAACATTTAAGGCACTTTTTAAAGACCTTGATGGTAAAATTACAATCGGTGAGCTTGCAGGTAACGATTTTTCAACTGCAATGCGTTTTATAGCATTTTTCCCCGTTCTTTCATTGGTTGAGGGCCTCTTAGTAATAGTGTTTACCGTTCTCGGCTTCCTTGATTTGGACATTATGGAAGTGCTTGCAAAGTTCGGTGTATCATTATAATAACAGTCACAAAAATGAATTTCGCTTCCATTAGCAAACGCTTTTGGAAGCGTTTTTTACTATAAATAATTGGGAGATAATATGAAACCTGTTAGCTTTGAAAATGTTTCAATAGAAGATGGCTTTTGGTCAAAACGCATAAAAACAGTTCAAGAAAAAACAGTGTGGGTTTGTATTGAAGAATGTGAAAAAACTCATAGAATAGATAATTTTCGCCGTGCCGCAGGGCTTCAAGAAGGCAAATTTACAGGCATATTTTTTGATGACAGCGATGTCTATAAAGTTCTTGAAGGTGTTGCCTACGTTTTGGAAAACAGCCCATCTGATGCTCTTGAAAAGAAAGCAGACGAAATAATTGACGCCATTTGTTCCGCTCAGCAAGAAGACGGCTATCTTTACACATATTTTATTTTGAATTCTCCGGAAAATCGTTGGACGGATATGAATTATCACGAGGCTTATTGCATTGGACATATGATTGAAGGAGCTGTTGCCTATGCTCGTGCTACAGGCAAAGAAAAATGGCTTAATGCAGCCAAAATGGCTGTTGAGCAAATGATGAGCGTAAACGGTAAAAACGGTGCTCATTGGGTTACGGGTCACGAAGAAATTGAACTTGCACTTGTAAAGCTATATAGATATACCGGGGATAAGAAATATATTGATTATGCGCAGTGGCTTGTGGAAGAAAGAGGCCACGGCCATCTTAATACACCACTTTCGAATAATAAAGAATTATTACAGCCTGTATATTGCCAGGATGATGTTCCCGTTCGTGAAATTTCAAGGGTTACCGGCCATGCCGTAAGAGCTATGTATTATTACTCCGGCGTAACGGATTTAGCATCATTGCTGGATAATGATGACTACGCCAATGCAATGAAAAGAGTTTGGGAAAATGTTGTTCCCGCAAATATGTATGTTACCGGTGGCATAGGTCAAAGCTCTCGTAACGAAGGCTTTACTGCGGATTGGTCTTTGCCCAATCTTACTGCGTATTGCGAAACCTGTGCCTCCATCGGTATGGCTCTTTGGAATCACCGAATGAATCTTTTAACAGGTGAGAGCAAATATGCGGATATTGTTGAATTGGAAATGTATAACGGAATTCTTGCAGGCATTTCTCTTTCCGGTGATAAATTTTTTTATGAAAATCCTCTTTCATCCATAGGCAATCACCACAGAAAAAATTGGTATGGATGTTCCTGCTGCCCCACAAATCTTGTGCGCTTTATTCCTTCCGTGGGCGGATATGCTTATTGCACCGATGGTGATGAAATCACTGTAAATCAGTTCATTTCATCAAATGCTATAATCAAAACCGAAAGCGGAGAAGTTACTCTTATCGTCAAAACAGAATATCCTTTTGACGGTAATATTCATATTTTGGCTAAAGATTTTGAGGGGGAGCGCATTTTAAGGCTTCGTCAGCCCGGTTGGTGTAAGCACTTTAAGCTCACAAAGAATGGCACAGAAATAGAAATATCAAATAACGGATACTGCGAAGCAACCATAAAAGCTGATGACAAAATTGATTATGTTTTGGATATTTCTCCTCGCCGTATTTATGCGAATATTCGTGTTCGTGAGGATGCAGGCAGAGTTGCCGTTGCCGCAGGGCCGCTGATTTATTGTGCAGAAGAAACGGATAATATAGGCATACCTACAGAGTATTTCCATGCAGATATGGCACTTGATAAAAGTACTGTATTACAGCCTCAAAACGAAGAAATGCTAAAAGGGGTTACAACTCTTGTAGGTGAAAATATAAAACTTATTCCTTATTATGCTTGGGATAATCGTGAAGCCGGTGGTATGGCTATTTGGCTCAAAGAATTGCGATAATCATAAAAGTTTCCTGCTTTTAATAGACGTAATAGGGTTGAATTTTACAGTTTTCAGTGTTAAAATTATTTAAAATACAGTGGCTTTGCCGGAAAGGAGCACAATATGAAACATATTATAACTATCGGCCGTGAGTTCGGAAGTGGTGGCAGAGAGCTTGGCAAAAGGCTTTCCGATAAATTAGGCTTTGCTTACTATGACCAAGAAATTATTGCGGAAATTGCAAAAAGAACGGATATGTCCGAGGAATATGTAAGCAGAATTTGTGAAAGCAAGCCGGGTATTGCTTTTCCTATCCATGTAAGGCAGAGCTTTTGTTCTGTCCCAAACCCTGTGTTGCAGCAGAGTATTACAATTTATGCCGAGCAGCATAAGCTCCTCAGAGAGCTTGCTCAAAAATCCGATTGCATTATAGTCGGCCGCTGTGCAGACTATATTTTGAAAGATTTTGACCCATTCCGTGTATTCGTTTATGCAGATACCGAAAGTAAGCTGAAAAGATGTATGGAGCGAAAGGCAGAGAATGAGAAACTCACCGAATCACAAATGAAAAAGAAAATGGCTGAAATTGATAAAGGCCGTGCAAAGTATTATGAGTTTTTCAGCGAACATAAATGGGGGGAGAGAGAGTATTACGATTTGCTTGTAAATACCTCAGGCGTTGATATTAAAAAACTTGCCTCATCTCTCAGCGAATATCTTAAATCATTATTTGAATAAAAATTTGACTGCCACATTGTACTTTGATGTGGCAGTCTTTCTTATATGTAATTTTTTATTTCCGTAATTTTGTCAATTACCGGATAACCTGAATTTTTAAGCCTTTCAAGCTTTTCGTGGCCTGTTGATAAAAGAATACAATCTGCGCTGATTTCCTCGGCCATTTGAGCATCATGCTCAAGGTCGCCTATTACCAAAGCATTTCCTTTTTCTTTGCTTTTCAGATAATTTATAGCTCGCTGAACTTTTGACTCCGCATGATATCCTTCTGCCCCTAAAATCGCATCAAAATAATCTGCTATATTGTATTTTGATACGTTGGCAATAAGTTGTTCTTTGTTAGATGAAGAAACTATTAGCTGGGTGCAGCCCTCTTTTTTGAAATATTCAAGCATTTCCGGCACGCCATCGGTAAGATTATGTTCTGGCAAATGCCTTAAATAGCCTTCGTTCCATTGCCTTAAAATCTCGTTGTAATCCTCTTTTTCAAGGTCAAAACATTTTTCGTAAAATTTACGAATGGGTACACCGATTATTTCTTTGTATCTTACAATATCCATAGCCGGCATATTTCTGCTTTTCAACATATCGTTAACCGAATCAAGAGCAGCTCCAACATCGTTAAGCAGGGTGCCGTTCCAATCCCATATTATATATTTATATTTCATCATTAATTCCTCTTTGGCTTTATTTACAGGAATGATTATACAACGAAATTATATGATTATCAATTATGATTTATTCTTGCATGTATCAGAAATTATGGAAGAGTTGCTTTGGAAAGACAATGAATTTTACCAAAAACCAATATAAAGTTTTATATTTTATTTTACAATTATCTTTCTTTGTGATATTATTTATAATGGTGATGTTTGATGAAAAGACAAAGCGGAATCCTTATGCATATTTCCTCTCTATATGGGGATTATTCCATAGGTTCATTCGGAAAAAATGCGAAGGATTTTATAGATTTTATTAAAGACGAAGGCTTTTCTGCGTGGCAGGTTTTGCCATTTACAGTTACGGATGATTATAATTCACCCTATAAGTCATTTTCGGCATTTGCCGGTAATCCTTATTTCGTGGATTTGGAGTTACTTTATGAAGACGGACTTATCTCAAAATCCGACCTTGAAAACGCAAAACAAAAAAGCCCATGGATTTGTGAATTTGAACGCCTTGCAAAAGAAAGACTGCCTCTCTTGAAAAAAGCAAGTAAAAATTTCAAAGATGCAGATAAAATTGAAATCTTTATGAAGGAGCATCCTCATATTGAGTCGTTTTGCAAGTTTATGACTCTCAGAACCCAAAACGGTTTAAAGCCTTGGCAAGAGTGGAAAGAAACTGAAATTACAGATACAGACACATTGAATATGTGGCGATTTGCTCAATATGAGTTTTTTACCCAGTGGGCAGAAATAAAAAAATATGCTAACTCAAATGGTGTCAGTATAATAGGGGATATTCCCATTTATGTAAGCGATGACAGCTGTGATGTGTGGGAAGATAAATCCATTTTTATGGTTAACGAAAAAGGCTATCCCAATGAAGTAGCGGGGGTTCCACCCGATTATTTTGCCGCCGACGGTCAACTTTGGGGCAATCCTCTATATAACTGGGATGAGCTTAAAAAGACCGATTTCAAGTGGTGGCGAGAAAGAATGAAACATACCCTTGAAATGTTTGACGGTGTTAGAATTGACCATTTCAGAGCCGTTGAATCTTATTGGTCTGTTAACGCAAAAGAAACTACTGCCAGAAACGGCAAGTGGATTAAAGGACCCGGTATGGATTTTGTTAATGCCATAAAAGAGGGTAATGAGGATAAATTGATAATCGCCGAAGACTTGGGAGATATTACGGATGAAGTTCGTGCCCTTGTGGAAGAAAGCGGGTTTCCTGGCATGCGTATTTTGCAATTTGCTTTTCTCGGTGATGGAGATAGCCTTCATATGCCCCATAATTATGTGCAAAATTCCGTTGCCTATACAGGCACACATGATAATAATACAATTTTCGGCTACCTTTGGGAATGTAGTGATGACGAACGCAGAAGAATGCTTGAATATGTGAATTTTACCGGTGGCGATTGGGGCAAAGCCTCCCCACTGCTCATTCGCGAAGCTTTTAAATCAGTTAGCAAGCTCGCTATTATTCCCGTGCAGGATTTTTTAATGTACGGCTCGGACACTCGCATAAATACGCCGGGCGTAGCCAAAGGAAATTGGAGCTACAGGGTAACAAAAGACCAGTTGCTTAACGCAGACAGGCAATTTTTTAAAGATTTAAATAGAATTTACAAGAGGTAAAAATGTCATTTTTTAATTTCAGTGAAAAAGTTACAAAAGCATCTGAACAGGCTCTTGCAAGGGCAAAGAGAATGTTTGATGAAATAGATGAAATCAACGAATATAATCAGCAAAAAGTCCTTTCGGCATTTATAAATAACCGTGTTGCAGAGGCGGATTTTAATGGCTCCACAGGTTACGGTTACGGCGATAGAGGCCGTGATAAATTGGATGCAATTTATGCTGAAACCTTTGGGGCAGAGGATGCTATGGTGCGCCATTCTTTTACTTGTGGCACTCATACTCTAACAGTTGCCCTTTTCGGCGTGCTTCGCCCCGGTGACCTTATGCTCTGTGTTACAGGCACACCCTATGATACAATTTTACCCACAATCGGTATTTCCGGTGAGAGCAACATAGGTTCATTAAAAGATTTCGGCGTAAAATATGCCGAGGTGCCTATGAACGAAAATGGTTCACCGAATTTGCCTGCAATTAAGGAAGCTCTTAAAATGAAGCCTAAAATGGTTTACATACAGCGCTCAAGAGGATATGCGGTAAGGCCGAGCCTTTCTGTTGATGAGATAAAAGAAATATGCGCTCTTGTTCATTCGGAATGTGATGCTATTGTTATGGTTGATAATTGCTATGGTGAATTTACCGAAAAGACGGAGCCGACGCAGGTCGGTGCAGACCTTATAGCAGGCTCGCTTATAAAAAATCCGGGTGGAGCCATTGCTCGCACAGGTGGATATATCTGTGGCAGAAAAGACCTTGTAGAGCTTTGCTCATACAGAGCTACTACTCCGGGCCTCGGCAAAGAAGTAGGATGCTCTCTTAACGAAAACAGAAATATGTATATGGGCTTTTTCAATTCTCCGAACGTTACGGCAAATGCTCTTAAAACCGCTGTTTTTGCTGCTGCTCTCTTTGAACAATTCGGTTATGAAGTATCCCCGAAAAGCGATGAAAAACGCCATGATATTATCCAAACCGTTGTTTTGCGTTCACCTGAGGCTCTTTGCAAGTTTTGTGAGGGAATACAGGCAGGCGCTCCGGTGGATTCTTATGTAACTCCCGAGCCGTGGGATATGCCCGGCTATGATGATAAAGTTATTATGGCAGCAGGTGCATTTATTTTGGGCGCATCTATTGAACTTTCCGCAGACGGCCCACTCAGAGAGCCTTATGCGGCTTGGATGCAAGGCGGTATCACCTTTCCAACCGGTAAAACTGCCGTTATGATGGCAGCCCAAAAGATGGAAGAGGCAGGTTTAATTTAATGGAATATAACGGTATTTCAAGAGATACCCTTTTTCTCTTGGCTGATAACAGATTCAGAAATTCAAAAGATTTTTATGAAGAGCATAAAGAAGAAATAAAATCAGGAATTATTGTCCCGCTTCGTCAAATTGCGGGAATTATCGGCAAGGATATGATAAAACTTGACCCTCTTATGAATACGAATCCCGTTCGTATGGTTTCTCGTGTTCGCAGGGATAATCGCTACACAAAAGATAAATCGCTTTACCGTGATAATCTTTGGATTATGTTTATGAGAGATAAGCATAAATGGCAAAATTATCCTTGCTTTTGGTTTGAGGTTACTCAGGAAACTTACAATATCGGTATAGAGATTTTCGGCGATGATAGGGGAGTAATGGATTGCCTTCGCAAAAATATCCGTGAAAATACCGATGAGTTTAAGAAAGCCGTAACAAAATGTGAAAAAACAGGCGCTTTGCTTTATGGGGATTCATATAAAAGAATGCCCGAAGGTTGCCCAAAGGGCATGGAGCCTTACTACAATAAAAAACATTTTGGATTTATAGCTTTCAGCGGAGATTTGGATGACCTCGCAAATGAAAATATTATTGATATAATTCGTGAATATTATAAAGCGTATTCATCCCTTTATACATTCTTATTAAAGGTTGCAGATGAATATTTTTCGGAAGGAGAATGATTATGGATTATTCCCGTTTCAAAAGCGGCAGTGATATTCGTGGCTATGCCTTAGGTGATGAAAGCAATCCTCTTTTTATGAGTGATATCATGGTTATGCGCTCCATTGCGGCCTTTATATCATTTCTAAAAAAGAAAATCAAGAAAGAAAACTTAATCGTTTCGGTAGGCCATGACAGCCGTCTTTCTGCCGAGCGTATAAAAAATGCGGTTATTAAAACCCTAAAAAGCAACGGCGTGTCGGTAATAGATTGTTCTCTTTGCTCTACTCCGGCAATGTTTATGACTACCGTTGAACTTAAATGTGACGGAGCCGTTCAAATTACCGCAAGCCATCACCCAAAGGATAGAAACGGCCTTAAATTCTTTACCCGTGATGGCGGACTTGACGGGTCAGATATTGCTAAAATTCTTGAGAATGCAGGCAATATAGAAAATCCGATGGTAGAACTTAACGGAGAAGTGAAAGCCTGTGATTTTATGACAAAATATTCTGATATTCTCCGTAATATGATAATCAAAGGTGTAAATGCAGGAAATAAGCCTCTTGCCGGCATGAAAATTATTGTAGATGCCGGTAACGGAGTAGGTGGTTTTTATGCAACAGATGTTCTTGCACCTCTCGGTGCGGATATTACAGGCAGTTTGTATCTTAACCCCGATGGCAATTTTCCAAATCACGCACCAAACCCTGAAAATGCCGAAGCAATGCAATGCATAACAGATGCAACAGTCAAAGAAAATGCGGATTTCGGAATAATTTTTGATACGGATGTAGACCGCTCCGCTTGTGTAGGCAAAGGTGGATTCAGTATAAACAGAAACAGGCTTGTAGCCCTTGCGGCAAAGGTCGCTCTTGAAGATTGCCCCGGTGGCACAATTGTTACGGATTCCGTTACTTCCGATGGCCTCGCACAATTTATAAATGCAAACGGTGGTGTTCATCTTCGCTTTAAGCGTGGCTACCGCAATGTTATAAATAAACAGCTTGAGCTTTGCAATAATGGCGTAAATTGCCCGCTTGCCATGGAAACTTCGGGTCATGCAGCTTTTGCGGAAAATTATTTTCTTGATGACGGAGCTTATCTTATAACCAAACTTATAATTGAGGCTGCCGCACTTGCCAAAAAGGGAGAAACTCTTGAAGATTTAATAAAAAAACTTCCCGAACCGAAGGAAGAAAAAGAGCTTAGATTCAAAATCTTGTGTGATGATTTTCGCCCCGAAGGTGAAAAAATAATTTCTCTTTTTGAAGGTGAATCAAAAACCCATGATGGCTGGAATGCTGCTGATGATAACTATGAGGGTATACGCATAAATTGCCGTGATGGTAACGGCTGGTTCCTTCTTAGATTATCGGTTCACGACCCAATAATTGTGCTTAACACAGAAAGTGACGAAATCGGTGGCACATATAAAATGTGCTGTGAAGTTTTGAAAGTAATCAAAACAGCTTCAAATATAGATTTAATTGATATTTCAGGCCTTGAAAACTTTGTGGAGGAATAAATATGTATTATAAAATAATGGCATTTTTAACGGCAATTTATATGTCTTTTGCATCTCTGTTTTATACTCCCACGGCAGTTACAAGCGTAAATCCCAACGGAGTTAAGGAGAATGACGGCAGGCAGGATTCTGTCATTATGACCTATAATCTTAAAACATCCGGCGTAGGTAAATATTCTGTTGAAAACAGAAAAGCCGGAATTATAGATACCGTTAACGGCTATAAGCCTGATTCCGTGGGATTTCAAGAAGCGAATCAAAACTGGATGTCAATCCTATCCGAATCTCTTACTGATTATGCTTATGTAGGCGTTGGCAGGGATAAAAATAATACAGGGGAAGCAAGTCCGGTTTTTTACCTTAAAGAAAAATATAATCTTATTCAAGGCGGTACATTTTGGCTGTCTGAAACACCCAATAAAGTTTCAAAGGGTTGGGATGCAAGATATAACCGCGTTTGCTCTTATGCAGTCCTTGAAAATAAAGAAACAGGTTTCACTTATGCTCATTTTAACGCCCATTTTGACCATATTGGTGTTATTGCACGTCTTGAATCCGCTGCTCTTGTAAGCAAAAAAATTTCTGAAATCTGCCCCGATATTCCTGTTGTTTTTACAGGAGATTTGAATGATGATGAAGGCAGCAATATGTATAATCGCATACTTGAAAGTGGCATGCAGGATACAAAAAAACTTGCCGCTGATTCCATGGATGTAGGCACTTTTCACGGTTATTCCGAGTTTCAAACCAAAAATCGCACAAAACCTATTGACTTTATCTTTGCAAACGGTTATGTTGAATCTGTTGCAAGTTATAGAGTGGATTTTACACAATATAATGGCATTTACCCATCAGACCATCATCCGATTATAGTAAATCTTACATTTAAGGAAGGCGAAAAGTTTATGAAAGAAAACGGAAAATATAGAGTAATGAGTTCAAACGTACTTTGTTGGGGAGATGATGATCACGACATCTATGACAGAATTCCCCTCGTAATAAAGATGATTAAAGAGGTTGCTCCGGATTCGTTCGGCGTTCAGGAAGCTCATTGGGTATGGATTGAAGCTTTAAGTAAAGCACTGCCGGATTATGATTATGTAGGCGTTGGCAGAGATGACGGAAAAATGAAAGGTGAATATTCCGCAATTTTCTATCTTAAAGATAAATTTACAGCATCGGACAGTGGAAATTTCTGGCTTTCCGAAACTCCCGATGTGCCCTCAAAGGGCTGGGATGCTGCATGCATACGAATTGCAACTTATGTAAAACTTACAGATATTTCAACAGGCGACAGTTATGTTCACATTAATACCCACCTTGACCATGTTGGTGTTGAGGCTCGTGTAAACGGTGTAAAAATGATTCAGGAAAAAGCTGCGTCTTTTAATGGCGCACTGGTGGTTGTAACCGGCGACTTCAATGTGGGCCAAGGCTCTGATTGTTACCAAACAATGGTTAGTGCAAACATGGGAGATGCTCGTCTTATGGCAGAAGACACAGATGATGCTTGTACATATCATGATTTTAAGCCTGAAGAAGGCGGATTTATTATTGACTTTATTTTTATAGATAAAGCAACAATTAAAGCAAATAAATTTGATGTTGTAGATAAACTTATTGATGGCCAATTTTATTCAGATCACTATGCAATTTATTCTGATATAGAGCTTATTTAACGGTGAAATTATGAAAATATGGATTGCAAGGCATGGTGAAACTGCCTTAAATGCTCAAAAGCTGATGCAGGGCATTACTGATGAGCCTCTCAACAAAAAAGGAATTGAGCAAGCTGAAAAAATGCATGAAAAGATTAAGAATGTGCATTTTGATGCGGTTTATGCAAGTCCTCTTAACAGAGCGCAGGTAACTGCTTCCATTCTTTCCGGAGCAGACATAAAAGAGCTGATAATTGACGATAGGCTCATTGAGGTGAATTTTGGTAAATATGAGCTTAAAAAATATACGGCTCTCGGCGTAAAAATGACTCTCTATTATCTTTTTCAGCAATATCTTCCCGCCCCGAAAACCGTTGAAAAGCATGAGCACATAGTTGAAAGAGCAAATTCATTTCTTGAAGATTTGAAAAAGAATGATTATGAGAATGTGCTTATTGTAAGCCACGGAAATTTAATCAGAGTTATGTATCATCAGCTTGATGAAAAACCACCTAAAACATATTTCAAGGATTTTCCCGGCAACTGTGAAATTCGTGTTTATGAATTTAATGGCAATAAGAGTTTCAAAACAGATACAATAAAATTAGAAGATTAAAAATCGGCAGTAGCTAAACATAACAGCTACTGCCGATACCGTCATTATTTGATTTTTCGATTAAAATCAGTCGAGCTTTTCTTTAAGATAGTTGTCATAGAAATCTTTAACGCCGGCATAGAAATCATCAACTGAGCCATCGTTAAGCATCTTATAATCTGCCATCTTTTCGCTTTCGCTTGTATGGAAAATTTCTTCTTCGTGAACATCGTTTTCACGGAGCTTTTCAACGCTCTTTCCGTCTCTTTCAGAGCCTCTTTCGAGCATTCTCTGGTAACGAACTTCGTCATCGCTGATAACAACATCAACAAGTACAAATTTGTCACCGAAAGCTTCTTTGAAGAGCTTAACATCTGAAGGGGGACGAATACCCGATACAAGATAGTTAGGACTGTCTGACTCATTAATTTTTTTGATGATAAGCTCTGGGAAAAAGCTGTCACCATTTGCAGACATATATTTTTTGGATGTTGCGTGAAGATTATCCCTTGTGAGTTCAAGACCATCTTTTGCGGCAAGTTCTCTTACCACATCACCTATTGAAATCATGGGGAAACCGTAAGTTTTGGCAACGTACTCAAGGAAGAAATCCTTGCCGGTACCGTTTTTGCCAACTGCTGCTAAAACCATTGGAATGTACCTCCGTAAATTTTTTATATTTCAGGTATATTTATTTCAATTTCTCTGCCAAGTTCGGCTGAGCGTGAAATACCGTCAATAATTGCTTGGTTGTAAAGTATTTGTGAGCAGGGAACAGGGGCTTCGCCGCCCTCTTTGACTACATCGCAGAAAGAACGAATCTTAATATCAAAGCAATCTTCTTTATTTTCCTTTTCGGGAATGATTGTTTCAATTTGTTCTCCGGCAATTTCGTGATAAATTACAAGTGGGCCACCGATAGAGCCGTTCCAACACTCTGTTGAAGGAACTCTTACAGAGCCTTTTGTGCCCATGATGATTGTATCACCGGGAGTGTCAAGGTTCATAGCCCATGCAATTCTGAAGTCAAGGATTATGTCACCTTCAAGGCGAATAAAAGCTGCTGCAAAGTCATCAACACCGAATTTATCATGATGTTCATATTCGGGAGCTTTGCCGAAAAAGTCCGATTTATAACCGGATACCGTAAGTGGCTTCGGATAGCCGATTGAGTTGAGTACCATATCAAGTGAGTAACAGCCTATATCGCCGAGAGCACCTATGCCGGCAGTTTCTTTTTCAATGAATGATGTGCCGAAGGGTGTGGGAATACCTCTGCGTCTGCCACCGCCTGTTTGAATGTAATAAATTTTGCCGAGCTCACCGCTTTGAACAACTCTTTTGAGCATCTTCATGTTTTCATCAAAACGAGGCTGGAAACCTATTGAAAGCACAGCATCGCTTGCTTTTTCAGCCTTACAAATTGCAACAGCCTCATCAAAAGTAACACACATGGGTTTTTCAAGAAGAACACTTACATTATGGTTAAGAGCATAAATTGCACACTCTGCATGGGTTGCATTGTAAGTGCATACGCTTACTGCATCGCAAAGTCCGGAATCAATAAGCTCTTTGTGGCTTGGGAAAAACTTAACGTCGCCCACACTGTATCTTTCGCAAAATGCTTCTGCTTTACCGGGAACAAGGTCTGCAAGCGCAACAATCTCAACATCTGCGCATTTTTGATATGCTTTAACGTGAGCTTCTGCAATCCAGCCGGTACCGATGATACCTACCTTGAGCTTTTTGCTCATATCTCTTACTTTTTCTTCGGAATGGTCTTCTTTGAAAGCATCAAGAATGGATTCTGACATATTTTAGTCCTCCTCTTTATTTTACCAGCCGAGTTTTTTAAGATAATCTCTGCTGAGTTTTACTGAATTAAGGCGAGTGTCACCTGTAGCAGGCTCATCCTGCTCCACAACTACCCATTCACTGCCGGCTTTTTCGCTTGCGACAAGTATAGATGGCATATCCTGAACGCCATAGCCAACAGGCATAAATGAAAATGTGTTTTGAGCCTCTTGCTCGTCTTCACTGTCTATACCAATCAGTTTATAAAGTGGCTTGTCTGATTTGCTACCCTTGTAATCTTTAAGGTGAACAACAGGGGCACGGTTGCTGTATTTAAGCACATATTCCGCAGGGTCAACACCGCCGACTTTTGCCCAGCATGTATCAATTTCCGTTTGTAAAAGGTCTGCAGGAATTGCAGAATAAAGCAAATCAAGTGCATATTCACCATTAAGTTTTATAAATTCAAAATCATGGTTATGGTAAAGAAGTTGAATTCCCAATTTTTTGGCGCTTTCAGCAATTTTATGTATACCATCAACGGTTTTACTCCAGCCATCTGTGCCGGGCCTACATTCTTCTGTAAGATAAGGAACGGCAACAAATTTGCAACCTATTTCAGCATAATCGGAAAGAACTTTATCCGGATTTGCAAGCATATCATAATAGGGAACGTGTGCTGAAATCGGATTAAGCCCGATTTTTTCGCAAAATGCTTTTATATCGGCAGGCTTTTCGTTGAATAGCCCGGCAAATTCAACACCGTCATAACCCATTTCTTTAATCTTCGTTAAGGTGCCGTAAAAATCGGCTTCCATTTCATCCCTGACGGAATAAAGCTGAACAGCAACAGGTAAGCTCATAGATAACACTCCTTTAATGATTTATACATTATATAGTACCACAAGATTATTTTTGATACAAGAGAAAATCTGTAATAGTTTACTTTTTTCTCTTAAACAGCCGAAAACCGAAGCTCAATTAAGAACCTCGGCTTCCGACTTTTCATATTATGGAGAGATAAAGGAGATGGTAAATTAATTTGTGGCGTACATCTGTTTATAAGGATTTTCGCTGTCCGGTGTAACCACAGTAAATGTGCCGCTTAGAATTTCATTTTTATCGGCACCGAAATAGGAACAGTAATTATCTATGTACTTCTCTATTTCATCTATATCTTCCTGAGATGCAATATGTGAATTTACTCTATCCGGGAGTAAAACTTTACTGCAATCAGATCTTAAAAACATTTTTCCACCGTGCATTCCCATGGCAGGGAAATTACCGACTATATTTTTATTGTTATCCGTAAGGCCAAGCACAATGATTATTCCGCCTGCTTGATATTCACCGAGAAAACTGCCTGTTTTACCTCCTACTACAAGAACGGGAATTTTCTCTTTATATTCTTTCATATGTATGCCTGCACGGTAACCGGCATCTTTTTGAACATAAATTTCGCCTCCGCGCATAGCGTAGCCCACTGCATCACCTGTGCTGCCATGAATAATTATTTTTCCACCATTCATAGTATCACCTACAGCGTCTTGAGCGTTGCCGTGAGTTGTTATCTCTGCACCGTTAAGATATGTGCCTAAAGCGTTGCCGGCAATGCCGTAAACTTCTATTGAAATGTCGCTCATGCCTGCGCCTATAAATCTTTCGCCAAGGCAGTTCATAACTTTACAGCTTTTGCCTGCATTTTTTATGGCGTTGTTTAGGTCGGCATGTTCAAATTCTTTTGCGTTAATCAACATTTCTTATAATCCTCATTTTACTTACGATTCATTATTCACCGGCGTGGCTTATGCCGAGAATTGAAAGTTCCTTTTCATTAAGGCCTACGCCTCTGAGCATAAGGCGGTTACCCTTGAGAGCTTCTATGGAATTTATACCCATTCCGCCCATAACCTCTTTTATTTCATGGTTCCAAGCTGTCATAAGGTTTACAAGCCTTTTATATCCAACCTCTGGGTCAAGCCTGCTCACAAGGTCAGGCTTTTGAGTCGCTATACCCCAGTTGCATTTGCCGGATTGGCAACTTCTGCAAAGATGACATCCGAGAGCGAGCAAAGCGGCTGTTGCTATATAACAAGCATCTGCCCCCAACGCTATGGCTTTAACAACATCAGCAGAGCTTCTTATACTTCCGCCGACAATAAGTGAAACATCATTTCTTATGCCTTCCTCACGAAGCCTGCTGTCAACGGCAGCAAGTGCAAGTTCAACAGGTATGCCTACATTATCTCTTATACGGGTAGGAGCAGCACCTGTGCCACCTCTTAAACCGTCAATTGCAATTATATCCGCACCGCTTCTTGCAATACCGCTTGCTATGGCGGCAATGTTGTGAACAGCGGCAATTTTTACAATTATTGGCTTTTTGTATTCTGTAGCTTCCTTAAGGGAATAAACAAGCTGTCGAAGGTCTTCAATTGAATATATATCGTGGTGAGGGGCAGGGGATATTGCATCTGAGCCTTCCGGTATCATACGGGTGCGGGAAACATCGCCCACAATTTTTGCACCGGGAAGGTGACCTCCGATGCCCGGCTTTGCTCCTTGACCCATTTTGATTTCAACTGCAGCACCTGCCTCAAGATAGTCCTTGTGAACCCCAAAACGGCCTGAGGCAACTTGTACTATGGTGCTTGGACCATAAGTGTAAAAGTCTTCATGAAGTCCGCCTTCACCGGTGTTGTAACAAATACCAAGCTCCGTAGCCGCCTTTGCAAGGCTTTCGTGGGCGTTATAGCTGATGGAACCGTAGCTCATTGCCGAAAACATAACCGGCATCGAAAGCTCAATTTGAGGAGCTTTATCACAGATTATTCTCCCATCTTTGTCCCTTTTAATTTTATTAGGCTTTCTGCCGAGGAAAACCCTTGTTTCCATAGGCTCTCTAAGTGGGTCAATGGATGGATTTGTAACCTGTGAAGCATTTATTAAAATCTTATCCCAGTAAACAGGAAGCTCAGTGGGGTTACCCATGGATGAAAGCAAAACTCCTGCTGTGTTTGCCTGCTTGTAAATTTCTTTGATAGTAGTGCCTTGCCAGTTTGCATTCTCGCGCAGGCAACAGTCACTTTTAACTACCTTTAGTGCCCTTGTGGGGCAGAAAGAAACACATCTTTGGCAGTTTACGCATTTAGCTTCATCTGAAATTATAGTGTTTAATTCCGGATTGAATTTATGCACTTCATTTGCACATTGCTGCTCGCAAATTCTGCATTTTATGCAGCGCTCTTCACGGCGAATTACCTCAAAGTCCGGGTAAATAAAATCGATTCCCATCAGAATGAACCCTCCTTGCATCTTACTACGAAGGGTTCTCCGCCTGCGGGAGCATATATATTTTCAGCATTTGGCTCCATTACACGAATGGCTGCCTCTTCGCTGGCGATAAATACTTTATCATCTTTTTCACCTGTAACCATACTGCGAAGCTTAAGCCTATCATTAAGTGCCATAAGTCCGCCTTCAAATCCGAAAATAATGGAAAAAGGACCGGTGATAAGTAAATTTGAAAATGCCATACGCAAATAGGTTTGAATTTCTCTTTGCTTCGGCTCCATTCTTTCAATAGTGCTCCAAAATGGTGCGGCAATTACCGCTGCAGCTTCTTCAAGGGTTAATCCTTGCCTGCGGATAAGATAATCCATTATGTAAGTAATAACTTCCGTATCTGTTTGCAGGGTGCACTTATAACCAAACATTTCAATAAAACGGCGGTTAGCATCATAAGAAGAAATTTCGCCGTTGTGAACTATCGAATAATCAAGTAAAGTGAACGGATGACATCCACCCCACCAGCCGGGAGTGTTTGTTGGATATCTGCCATGAGCAGTCCAGCTGTATCCTTCATACTCATCCAGCATAAAAAACTCACCTACATCTTCAGGGTAGCCCACCGCTTTAAATGCTCCCATATTTTTACCGCTTGAGAACACGAACGTGCCTTTCATCTCCGAATTTATTTTAATAACGGTACGTGCGACAAATTCTTTTTCGTCAAGTTGTAAGGATTCCAAAACAGAGTGAAGGGGAGCAACAAAATATCTCCAAATTACCGGCTTATCTGTTATTGTTTCAATTTTTCTTGTGGGGATATGTTCTGATTTTACAATTTCAAATCTTTCTTTGAGAAACACTTCACAATCTTTTCTTGCGGTTCTGTCATCAAAGAAAAAATGCAAAGCGTAAAATTCTTTATATTCGGGATAAATGCCGTAAGCGGCGAATCCGCCACCAAGGCCGTTAGACCTATCGTGCATTGGCTTCATGGCTTCAATAACTGCTCTGCCGGTCATCCTTTTTCCTTCTTTGGAAATAACCGCAGCAACAGCACAGCCGGAAGGTATACGTACCTCTCCTTCAAGCTTCATAAAAATCTACCATCCTCCGAGATATGAAAAAAACAAATTCTCCGAAAATAAAAAAATAACGCCCACACGGAATAATCCGTATGAACGCCTTTGCTCATTGGTTGCATTGTAGCACAACACTTTTTACTTGTCAACAATTTTTTGAAGTTTTTGAAAATTTTTCAAAAATGACTCTTTTATTCTTATTTTGGATTGCCCTACCGAGGGCAGAGAGCCTTGTTTGGATTGTTAAAACTTATCTATTGTGTCGGCAATTTTCTTTGCCGTGAAATCTAATAAGTGTATTGAGGCATTTGAAAAAGCTCCAATATTTAACGGAAAAATTTTTCGGCAAGTTGAGCAGGAAATCGAATGGGTAGACTGCTAATAACGGCTTGCAATTCAATTTATTAGGCCGTGGCATTGGCTGTATCGTTTTGCTTTTCCATATGAAATAAATAATAAAATAACGATGTTTGTTGATTCTTAACATATCTGCCGCCGATAGATGAATAATATGTATCAAAACTTACAAAGTTAAGTTAAAACCCACAAAACCTATTGACAAAATAGGAAATGAATAGTAGAATACAGACACTCCTAAAGAAAAGGAATAAAAAATCCGTGGCAAGCCATAGGAGGCGCAGGTATGAATAATTTATTTGAAAAATTGTTAAGAATTAACTTCCGTTTCGGTCGAATGTGTTGTTGTTAAACTTAAATAAAACTTGTTAAAAATCAAAATATGCAATATATTCAAAAACGAAAGGAATTAAATATTATGTCAAACTATAAATTCGAAACTCTTCAGCTTCATGTAGGCCAAGAACAACCCGACCCCGCATCAGATTCAAGAGCGGTTCCCATTTATCAAACAACATCTTATGTTTTCAAAAACAGCGCTCATGCAGCAGCACGTTTTTCTCTTGCAGATTCCGGTAACATTTACGGCAGACTTACAAACTCTACTCAAGATGTTTTTGAAAAGAGAATTGCAGCCCTTGAAGGTGGTGTTGCAGCCCTTGCCACAGCATCCGGTGCTGCAGCAATAACATACACAATAGAAGCTCTTGCACAGGCAGGGGATCACATAGTTGCACAAAATACAATTTATGGAGGATCTTATAACCTTCTTGAGCATACTCTCAGACCTTTTGGCGTTGACACAACTTTTGTTGATGCACATGATCTTTCAGCGGTTGAAGGTGCAATCAAAGAAAATACAAAGGCAATTTATCTTGATACTCTTGGCAATCCCAACAGTGACATTCCTGATATTGATGCTATTTCTGAAATTGCTCATAAGCATGGTATTCCACTTGTAATTGACAACACTTTTGGTACACCATATCTTATCAGACCCATTGAACACGGTGCGGATATTGTTGTTCATTCAGCAACAAAATTTATTGGCGGTCATGGCACTACCCTTGGTGGTATAATTGTTGATGGTGGTACATTCGACTGGAAAGCAAGCGGGAAATTCGGAAACATTGCAGATCCGAACCCCAGCTATCACGGAGTATCTTTTGTGGATGCGGCAGGCCCGGCAGCTTTTGTTACTTATATCAGAGCAATTCTTCTCCGTGACACAGGTGCGGCAATTTCACCCTTTAACGCATTTCTTCTTCTTCAAGGCACTGAAACTCTTTCTCTTCGCCTTGACAGACATATTGAAAACACAAAGAAGGTTGTTGAATATCTTGTAAATAATCCCCTTGTGGAAAAGGTGAATCATCCTTCACTCCCCGATCATCCGGACCATGCGCTTTATGAGAAGTACTTTCCAAATGGCGGCGCAAGCATATTCACATTCCAAATTAAAGGCGGCCAAGAGGAAGCGTACAAATTTATTGATAACCTTGAAATATTCTCACTTCTTGCGAATGTTGCAGATGTTAAATCGCTTGTGATTCATCCGGCTACCACTACTCATGCAGAGCTTACAGCTGAGGAACTTAATGAGCAGCAGATTTATCCCAATACAATTCGTCTTTCAATCGGCGCAGAGCATATTGATGATATTATTGCAGACCTTCAAAAGGGCTTTGATGCTGTTGCGAAAAAGTAATTTAAAGGAGATTGTTTACTATGTCAAAAATATATAAATCAGCAGCAGAACTCATAGGAAAAACTCCTCTTCTTGAACTCTCAAATATAGAAAAATCAGAGAATCTTGAATCAACTGTTCTGGCAAAATTGGAATCTTTTAATCCTGCCGGTTCTGCCAAAGACAGAATTGCGCTTTCAATGATTAATGATGCCGAGGAAAAGGGGATTCTTAAGGATGGTTCTGTTATCATTGAACCTACCAGTGGTAATACCGGCATTGGCCTCGCTTCCGTTGCAGCGGCAAGAGGATATAAACTTATTATTGTTATGCCCGAAACCATGTCTGTTGAGCGCAGACAAATTATGAAGGCGTTTGGCGCAGAACTTGTTCTTACCGAAGGATCAAAGGGTATGAAAGGCGCTATTGCCAAAGCTGATGAGCTTTCAAAAGAGATTGAAAATAGCTTTGTGGCAGGCCAATTTGTAAACCCCTCGAATCCAAAGGCTCATAGAGAAACAACCGGACCGGAAATTTGGAATGATACAGACGGCAATGTGGATATTTTTGTTGCAGGCGTTGGCACAGGTGGCACCATAACAGGTGTTGGTGAATATCTTAAATCAAAAAATCCAAATGTAAAAATAGTTGCCGTAGAGCCAGCTACATCGGCTGTGCTTTCAACAGGCGTTGCCGGCCCTCACAAAATTCAGGGCATTGGCGCCGGCTTTGTTCCCGAAGTGCTTAATACAAAAATTTATGATGAGGTTATTGCTGTATCAAACGAAGACGCTTTTGCTACCGGTAAGAAAATCGGTAAAACAGAAGGCATACTCGTTGGTATATCTTCCGGCGCTGCTGCTTATGCAGCTATTGAGCTTGCAAAAAGGCCTGAAAATAAAGGCAAGAATATAGTAGTTCTTCTCCCGGATACGGGCGATAGATACCTTTCAACACCACTCTTTGATGACTGATTGAGAGAATTATATGAAAATTTATGCAGATAATGCCGCAACAACCAAATTGACGAAAACCGCTCTTAATGCAATGCTTCCTTATCTTGAGGAAAAATACGGTAATCCCTCAAGCCCCTATTCCTTTGGAATGGAGGCGAGGGAGGCTGTTGAAAATGCAAGAGCTAAAATCGCAAGTGCGCTTGGTTGTACACCGAAAGAAATCACTTTCACATCCGGTGGAAGTGAATCGGATAATCAAGCTATAATTTCAGCGGCAAATATAGGTGCAAAAATTGGGAAAAAACATATTATTTCCTCTGCTTTTGAGCACCACGCTGTTCTGCATACACTTGAAAAACTCCAAAAAGAAGGTTTTGAGATAACCCTTCTTGATGCTTCTGAAAATGGAATTATAACTTCTAAGCAAGTTGCCTCTGCAATTCGTCCGGATACTTGTTTAGTTACAATTATGTTTGCCAATAACGAAATAGGCACCATTCAGCCGATTTTTGAAATCGGAAAAATTTGCAAAGAAAATGGCGTGATTTTTCATACCGATGCTGTTCAGGCGGCAGGCCATTTGCACATAAATGCCGCAGAGCAAGATATAGATTTACTTTCTTTGTCTGCTCATAAATTCGGAGGCCCTAAAGGCGCAGGTGCGCTTTACGCAAAGAAAAGTGTGCTTCTAAGTAGCCTTATTGAAGGCGGAGGGCAGGAGAGAGGCAAAAGAGCAGGCACGGAAAATGTGCCGGCAATAGTCGGTATGGCTGTAGCTTTGGAAGAAGCAAACAAAAATATAGACATAAATGCCGAGAAATCTTTGAAAATAAGAAATAAAATTATTGACGGCCTCAGTGAAATACCACATTCTTCTCTTAACGGAGATAGAATTAGCCGTTTGCCCGGCAATATAAATTTCTGCTTTGAAGGCATAGAGGGCGAATCTTTAATTTATTTGCTTGACAACAAGGGCATTTATGCATCCTCCGGTTCTGCGTGTACCTCCGGTTCGCTTGAACCAAGTCATGTATTGCTGGCAATCGGTAGGGACAGAGATACGGCACGTGGCTCCTTAAGGCTTACTATCTCACCTGACACCACAGAAGAGGAGGCGAACTATATTATAAATACCGTAAAAGAAACGGTAGAAAAACTGAGAACTTTTTCTCCGGTTTGGCAGGATATGCTTAATGGTAAAAGAAAATATAAATTGCCGTGATAGTGTAAACACTTGAAATTTAATAATAAAATGGTATAATTATTCCGTAGAAAAATCTGCGGAATGTTTTATTTATAAAGGAAAAAAGTTATGGCTGTGAAAGCTCTTATTGCAATGAGCGGCGGTGTTGACAGCAGTGTTGCTGCTTTTTTATGCAAAGAAAATGGATATGACTGTACCGGTTGTACCATGAAATTATATAACAATGAGGATGCCGGTGTTCCCAAGGAACACACTTGTTGTTCTCTTGATGATGTAGAGGATGCTAGATCTGTTGCATACAGGCTCGGTATGCCTTATTATGTTTTTAATTTCAGTGATGATTTCAAAGAAAAAGTAATTGACAGATTTGTTGATTCGTATATTAACGGTAAAACCCCAAATCCTTGCATAGATTGTAATCGTTATATGAAGTTTGATAAACTCTATGACCGTGCAAGGCTTATGGGGTGTGAATACGTGGTAACGGGCCATTATGCAAGGATTGAAAAAGAAGGGGATATGTTTCTTCTAAAAAAAGGTCTTGATGAAAGTAAAGACCAAAGCTACGTTCTTTATTCGATGACTCAAGAACAACTTGCACATACTCTCTTCCCTCTCGGTTCTCTTCATAAAACAAAAGTAAGAGAATTTGCCGAAGAAAACGGATTTATAAATGCCAATAAACCGGACAGTCAAGACATTTGTTTTGTACCTGACGGCGATTATGCAAAAGTGATAAAGGAATACTCCGGCTATGTGCCTAAAGAAGGCAACTTTGTTGACCTAAACGGAAATGTTATGGGCAAGCATAAAGGAATTATTCACTACACCATCGGCCAAAGAAAAGGCCTCGGTGTAACTTTCGGTGAGCCTAAGTATGTTTGCAAAATAAATGCAGAAAGCAACACCGTAACACTTGGAGATAATTCCGATTTATTTAATAAAGAAGTGTATATAGAAAATATCAACTGGATTTCAGGCGAGGTTCCGGCAGAAGAATTCAGATGCACTGCAAAAATAAGATACAATCAAAAAGAACAGCCCGCAAAGGTTATTCCAAACGGCACAAAAGCAACTTTGATTTTTGACGAAGGACAAAGAGCGATAACGCCGGGTCAAGCAGCCGTTATTTATATAGATGATACCGTTATCGGTGGCGGTACAATTATTTAAAATCAGTCTATATTAAAAGATTAGAAAAAACCAAATATTATAAAAAATCGGCAGCAACGGTAAAAGTTGCTGCCGATAAAATTATCTGTTTTTTATTTTTCTTAAATTAGCAAAAAAATCTGTTAAAATTTTTGAACATTCCTCTTGCATAAATCCATTTACTACTTGTGGCTTGTGGTTATATGGCAAATCAAAAAGATTAATAACAGAACCGCAAGAGCCGGCTTTTGAGTCCTTGGCACCGTAAACAAGTCGGCGAATACGGGAATTTATTATTGCGCCTGTGCACATAGGACAAGGCTCAAGTGTAACAAACATTTCGCACTCCCACAGCCGCCAGCCACTCAGTTTTTTGCAGGCAAGATCTATTGCTTCAATTTCTGCATGAGCAAGGGCGTTTTTACCTTTTTCACGGCGATTTCTGCCTACGGAAACAAGCTCACCATTTCTCACAATAACGGCACCTACGGGCACCTCAAGCTCACTTGCGGATAGTTTAGCTTGCTCAATAGCAAGAAGCATGCATTCACTATCTGTCATTATTTTTTAAGTCCCCAAATTTCTGTCGCATAGTCATTAATTGCTCTATCTGCACTGAAAATACCCGCACCGGAAATGTTCATAAGGGACATCTTATTCCACTTTTCTTGGTTAAGCCATGCTTGCTCAATATTCTTTTGAGCTTGTCTGTAATCTGCAAAATCAGCAAGTACCATATAAGGATCGTGATGAATTATTGTGCCACCTATTTCGCCAAAGTGTTTACCGAGAAATCCATTGTTGATAAATTCAACCATCTCATGAATTTCACTGTTGTTTTGATAGTAATTTTGAGGATTATAGCCTTCTTTTTTAAGATTATTAACCTCAGGTGTGGTCATACCAAAGATGAAAATGTTATCTTTGCCTACGGCATCATAAATTTCAATATTTGCACCGTCCATTGTACCAAGGGTTATTGCACCGTTAATCATGAGCTTCATATTACCTGTACCGCTGGCTTCTGTGCCGGCGAGGGAGATTTGCTCGCTGATTTCTGCTGCGGGCATAAGAGCTTCCGCTTTTGTAACACTGTAATTTTCAACAAAAAGAACTTTTAATTTATCGTTAACTTGCAGATCGCTGTTAATGAGTTTGCCGAGGTAGCAAATAAATTCAATAATTTTCTTTGCCATAAAATAGCTGGGAGCAGCTTTTGCGCCGAAAATATATGTGTGAGGCACATAGTTACCGTTGGGATTATTCTTAATCTCCATATATTTTGCAAGAATATTAAGTGCATTAAGCTCCTGCCTTTTGTACTCATGAAGCCTCTTAACCTGAGCATCAAAGAGTGATTCCGGGTCAATTACTTCACCTGTTGATTTTCTGATGAGCTCGGCAAAGTCCTGTTTATTTGCTTTTTTAATTTCCCCAAGGTCTGTAAGGAGCTTTTTATCGTCTTTAAATTCACGTAGTTTTTCAAGCTCACTTGCATCATGGATGAATTTTGTGCCGACAAGCTCGCCAATTTTATTTGTAAGGCGTGGGTTAGCTTGGCAGAGCCATCTTCTGTATGCGATACCGTTTGTAACATTGGTAAATTTATTAGGGTCAAGGGTATAGAAATCATAGAAAGTTGAATCCTTGAGAATTTGGCTGTGAAGCGCAGAAACACCGTTTACTTTATGGCAAACAGCTACGCACATATTTGCCATTCTTACTGCACCACCGGAAACTATAGCCATTCTTTCAACTCTACCTGCGTCTCCGGTAATATCCCAAATTTTCTTTCTGAATCTGTTATCTATTTCTTTAACTATTTGATAAATTCTGGGAAGAAGTCTTTTAAATAGTTCCTCACTCCAACATTCAAGAGCTTCAGCCATAACCGTGTGATTTGTGTAAGCACAAACTTTTTCGACAATTGCAAAAGCGTCATCCCAACTGTAACCACATTCGTCGAGGAATATTCTCATAAGTTCGGGTATAGCAAGAGTAGGATGAGTATCATTAATGTGAATTGCATTTTTCTCCGCAAAGTTTTCAAGGGTACCATATTGTCTTAAATGCCAAGTAACTATATCTTGTACCGAAGCTGAAACAAGGAAATATTGCTGACGAAGGCGTAAGCTCTTGCCCTCTTGATGATTATCTGCAGGATAAAGAACTTTGCTTATAACCTCAGCCATGGCCTTTTCTTCCATGGCACGAATATAATTGCCTTCATTGAATGAAGCCATATCAATCTCATCGGCTTTTGCACTCCAAAGGCGAAGCACGGCAACGCCTTCACCATCTTTTGAAGGAACCATCATATCGTATGGAACAGCTTTAACTGTTTTTTCGTTTTTAAGGACAACGCTTAGGCTGCCATCTTGCCATGTTTCTTCAAGCTCGCCCTCAAAATTAACGTTTACGGTCTTTTCTTCTCTGGGGATAAGCCAAACATCGCCGCCGGGGAGCCAAAAATCAGGCATCTCAGTTTGCCAGCCATCAACTATTTTTTGCTTAAAAATACCGTATTCGTAAAGAATTGAATAGCCTATGCCTTGATAGCCTTCGTTTGCAATGGCATCAAGATAGCAAGCTGCAAGCCTGCCCAGACCACCGTTGCCGAGGCCTGCATCCGGCTCAAGCTCATAGAGCCTATCAAGAGAAATGCCGAAAGAATCTAACGCTTTCTTTGTTTGCTCGGTTATACTGAGATTATATAAAGTGTTTTTAAGGCTGCGTCCCATTAAAAACTCCATACTCATGTAGTAAACTCTTTTTGCGTGCGCTGCTTTGCCCTGATAGTCAAATTTTCTTCTAATATCCCTCGACATATCACGGCTAATGCCTGCTACAACTTCATAAAATTGTTCATCTGTAGCCTCAGCGGGTGAGATGCCGTAAAGATGGCTGAGACGTGTGGTGATTGCTTCTTTGAGCTGCTTAATTGTAACTTTTTCGCTCATATATTTCTCCTTTGAACTAAATCCTAAAAAATGGATTTTTTATAATGCATTTTTACCATAGAATTATATAACTTTTTGTGAAAAATTACAATAAAATTATTATTTTCGTAATATTATAT
>CAVHYZ010000003.1:5289-41700 GCA_963640495.1 Acutalibacteraceae bacterium | reverse complement strand
TAAAGAAAAAGACGGCTGAAATAGTCTTAAATCCTATTTCAACCGTCGTTATGGTCCGAGTGGCGAGACTTGAACTCACGGCCTCTTGACCCCCAGTCAAGCGCGCTACCAACTGCGCCACACCCGGTTATTAAATTACGCTGATCAAACCAGCGAAAGCTATTATAACATAATAATTAGAAATGTCAAGAAAAATATTTGTAAAAATAGCTTTGATAGATTTGAGGCTTTTTACCGTAGTGTTTTGCAGTATTTTGTTTGACATATTTAAGATATAGATAGATTTATAAAATGTATAAGTGGATTTTTTCCATAATTATAACTATTTCTTTCTAATGTGATGCACAAGAATGCTTCGGTTTCTTCCGCCTCATCATCTGTCAGATCATCTCGGTTGATTTTAATATAATGCGATGTGGCAGCTTCTTCCACAAAGCAGGATACTCCCTGCGTTGACAGCTTATAGGTCATGAACAGATTTTGCTTTGCTCTTCTATGATTTCGTTAAGGGTTCTCCAGCCAAGCTGGGCACATTTTACCCTTGCGGGCATAAGAGAAACGTTTTGAAGAGCGGCAGCTTCATCAAGACTTTCAATTTCTTCCTCACTTGCTTCGCCTTTAATCATTCTGAGAAAAATATCTGCTATTTTTTTTGCCTCATCTTCGGTTTTGCCTATTATTAAATCCAACATCATATCCGCAGAGGCTTGAGAAATTGCACAGCCTGAGCCGTTATAAGAGCCATCTGTGATAATACCGTTTTCTATTTTTAATTGAAGGTTTATATCATCCCCACAGCTGGGGTTTACACCCCTTAGCACAACAGACGGACTGTCTGTATCATGCTTATGAGTAGGGTGAAGGTTATGCTCGTTTACTATTTCCCTATACATTTGTTTAAGATCCATAACCCATTTCCTCTCTGACTTTTGAAAGATATTTTACGAAACGATAAACCTCATCTTCTGTATTATAAAAATACATACTTGCTCGGCAGGTTGAGCCCATTGGCACGCCCATCGCCTTCATAAGAGGCTGAGCACAGTGATGGCCTGCTCTTACGCATATATGGTCTGCATCAAGCACAGATGCTACATCGTGAGGGTGACAGCCCTCCACGTTGAATGTAACAATTCCGCAGTGAAGTTCGGGATTTTCAGAACCGTATATTTCTATATGAGGAATCTTGCTCATTTCTTCCATCAAGATTGCGGATAATTTTTTCTCTTGACTCTCAATAAAATCAAAACCCACATTGTTTAAATAATCAATGGCTGCTCCCAAACCTACGGCGCCGGAGGCATTAACCGTGCCTGCCTCAAATTTATGAGGTAGCTCTGCAAAAGTAGCATTTTCCCGTGTAACATACTCAATCATTTCTCCACCTGTTAGGAATGGAGGCATATTTTGAAGAAGTTCTTTTTTGCCGTAAAGCACTCCTATTCCCATAGGTGCAAGTAGTTTATGACCGGAAAACACTAAGAAATCCGCATCCGAATCAGTAACGTTTACTCTCATGTGAGGAGCTGCCTGAGCACCATCCACCACAATTACCGCACCGTTTTTATGAGCAAGCTCTGCAATATACTTTATGGGCTTAGGTTGACCGAGAACATTTGAAACCTCTGCAACGGCAACAAGCCTTGTTTTTGAATTTATCTTTTTTAATTCTTTTTTGGAAATCGAACCGTCTTTTTCAATCTCAAGCCAAACTATTTTTGCATTTCTTTGCTTTGCAACCATTTGCCAAGGAAGAATATTACTGTGATGCTCAGAAACAGCTATAACAATTTCATCGCCCTCATTTATATTTGAAAGAGCCCAGCTGTATGCTATTAAATTTAGAGATTCTGTTGCATTTCTTGTAAATACTATTTCGCAAGGATTTCCCGCACCTATGAATTTTGCCACTTTTTCACGGGCTGTTTCATAAGCCTCTGTTGCTTTAACACTCCACTCATATAGCCCTCTGAGTGGATTGGCGTTTTCGGCTTTATAGAAATTGTTTACGGCTTCCATAACCTGAATCGGCCTTTGGGTTGTGGCAGCATTATCAAAGTATATATAATCTCTGTTTTGAAGTATGGGAAAATCCTTTATAAAATCATTCATCTGTGCTAAATGTCTCCTTAACAAATGCACTTATTTTGTGCACTGTTTTTTCATCGGGAATTAAATTTGCTATGCTGAGGAGCCTGCCTCTTGTCATAAGCATTTCCGCTTCTTTTTTTTCAATTCCTCTTGTGCCCATATAGAAAAGAACTTCTTTTGAAAGGTTGCCTACTGTGGCACCGTGGTGGCCTGCAACCTCTTCTTCCTCCGTAAGTATAACGGGCACGGTTTTATTTATCGCACCGGGGTCAAGCAAAAGCACATCCTCTTGCTCCTCACCAACAGAGCCTTTTGAGCCTTTGCGGAAATCAATGGTGCCTCTGAAAACCTTTTTTGCGTTATCTTTGAGGGAACCTCTTACATTTATTTTGCTCTCTGTTTTTGTTCCACGCTGGCAGGCAACATAATTAAGGTCAACAAGGTGGTCATAATCTGCCATATATCCTGTATCAATATTGAATTTACTTTTTGAGCCTGTTTGGTCTGCATAACAGCCTGCATAAATTTTTGCGCCGCCGAGAGCCATTTGAGTAAAATCAAATTCGGCTTTTTCGCCAAGAAGAGCAGCCGTATCATCCATAAGCACAAACTTGCTGCCTAAAAGATGCACTTTTACAAGGTGAATTTTTGCATTTTCTTCAAGTATTACCTTTGTTTCGTAAGCACCGTTGCCGTAGGCATCAAGTTCTGAAGCTTCAGTGATTATAAAAGTAGCTGAGGAGCCTTTTTTTGCGTATATAACTTGCTGCGCCGCAGCTTTTGCACCTGAGCCGAAATCCCAACGCAAAATAACGGGTTTTTCAATCTTTTGATTTTCTTCAATAGTATAAACATCGGTTTCGGGTGCAATCTTTGCTATATAATCCGTGAAATCTTTGCCGAGACCTGTTGCAAAATTCTGCTCCTGATAAATAGCTCTTTTTGCAGCAATGTATGTTTCTCTTCTTATCCCACCGGAAAAAGAGTCCGAAAAGGCAAGAGCTTTGGGAGAGGGGAGGGTTTCTTTTTTAATTTGCTCGGTATTAAATTCAGAGTAAAGCGCCTCTTTATCTGCTTTGGGTAAATCGTCAAGATTTATTACAGCTCTGTTTACCCCTAACCTATTCCAAGTAAGCGATGGAAGATGGTTTACTGAAATTGAATTCGACGTTGTCATCAGCTCATACTCCCTTCCATCTCAAGCTTTATTAAATTATTCATTTCCGCTGCGTATTCAAGGGGTAATTCCTTGCTAATGGGGTTTGCAAAACCTGAAACAATCATGGCACGAGCTTCATTTTCCGGAATGCCACGGCTCATAAGATAGAACACCGCTTCATCGGAAATTCTGCCGATTTTTGCCTCGTGCCCTATATCGCAGTCATCTGTTCTAACATCCATTTCGGGAATCGTGTCAGACCTTGAAATATCATCAAGCATTAAGGATGAACAGTCAACAGAAGATTTTGATTTTTTTGCGCTTGGCATCACTTCAATAGCACTTCTGAATGTGCCGATACCGCCGTCTTTTGAAAGAGATTTGGTGGTGATAAGGGAAGATGTGTTTTCACCGATATGCACCATACGGCAACCGGTATCAAGGTCTTGCCCCTTGCCGGAAAAAGTTATGCCTGTATATTCACAAGCCGCATTTTTTCCCTTGAGAATTGTAGTGGGATAAAGATAGCTTACGTGAGAGCCAAAGGAACCTGAAACCCACTCCATTCTTGCACCTTCTTCAACAAGCGCACGCTTTGTGTTAAGGTTATACATATTTTTAGACCAATTTTCAATAGTTGAATAACGGAGCCTTGCTCCCTTTTTAACATAAAGCTCAACACAGCCTGCGTGAAGATTTGCCACATTCCATTTAGGCGCGGAACAACCTTCAATAAAGTGAAGGTCGGCACCTTCGTCAACAATTATGAGGGTGTGCTCAAATTGGCCAGCGCCCTTGGTATTTAATCTGAAATAAGACTGAAGGGGAGCCTCAACTTTCACTCCTTTCGGCACATATACAAAGGAGCCGCCGGACCAAACCGCACCGTGAAGAGCGGCAAATTTATGGTCTGTAGGGGGTACCAACTTCATAAAATATTCTTTTACCATATCTGCATATTCGCCGCTAAGGGCGCTTTCCAAATCGGAATAAATTACCCCTTGCTTTGCCACTAAATCTTGCAAATTATGGTAAACAAGCTCTGAATCGTATTGAGCACCTACGCCGGCAAGATATTCGTGCTCGGCTTTGGAAATACCCAATTTATCAAATGTGGATTTAATATTTTCGGGAACTTCTTCCCAGGAACCCTTCATTTCGGTGTTTGGGCGAACATAGGTAACAATGTTGTCCATATTAAGCCCATCAATAGGCGGGCCCCACTCGGGAACTTTCGTTCTATTGTAAAGCTCAAGAGATTTGAGCCTGAATTCATGCATCCATTCCGGATCGTGTTTCTCTTTTGAGATAATATCAACTATTTCGGTTGTTAAGCCTTGGTCAACACGCCAAAATTCCGTTTCTTCGTCCCTGAAGTCATACATGGAACGATCTGTTCCATCAAGGTATGCGTTGATATCATCTTTGCTGTTATCGATTGCAGGATCAAAATGAATTGCACTGTTATTTGCAGCATCACTCATTTTCTTTTGCAACCTCCTGAATATATTGTTCAAATCCGTTCTTGTTTATCTCTTCTATTAGCTCCGGACCGCCTGTTGCCACAAGAGAGCCTTTAACGATAATGTGTGTGTAATCTACATTAAGAGCTTCAAGAATTTTAGCGTTGTGGGTGATGATGATAAGAGCACCATCGGAATTTTTATGATATTCACGAATACCTTTTGAAACCGTACGAACAGCATCTACATCAAGGCCGGAGTCTGTTTCGTCAAGAATACAAAGCTTGGGGTTAAGCATAAGCATTTGCAGAATTTCCGCCTTTTTCTTTTCACCACCGGAAAATCCCACATTAAGGTCACGGTCGGCATAAGAAGCATCCATTTCAAGAAGCGCCATTTTTTCTTCGAGCTCTTTTTTGAATTGCATAATTTTAATTGGCTTGCCCGTCTGCTGCCTAATGGAGTTTCTTATGAAACTTTCAAGAGAAAGGCCCGGAACCTCAAGAGGATTTTGAAAAGACATAAACATTCCGAGCTTCGCTCTTTTATCGGCGGAAACTTTGGTTATATCTTGCTCGTCAAATATAATATTGCCTGAGGTTACCTCGTAAACAGGATTTCCCATAACTGTATTTCCGAGGGTTGATTTACCGGCACCGTTTGGCCCCATTAAAACATGGGTTTCTCCTTTGCCGACGTTTAAATTTATGTTGTGGAGAATTTCTCCATCTTCTATACCAGCAGATAAATTGTTTATCTGCAATAGTGAATTTTGCATACAGAAGACCCTTTCATAACGAAATTATCTAAAATTTTAAATAGTTGACAAATGTCAAAAAACATCTTAGACATAAACATACATGATAAATATATCATAAATAAAAAGAATACTCAATCATTTATTTTAAGTTTTCAAGAAAAAATAAACAAAAAGAGGAATGCTTTTTTGTGAATTTAAACAATAAGGGGTATATTTTGCTGGTTCTATACTTATTTTCAAAACTGTCATAGTATGCTGATTCTTTATCCGAATTATAGTAAGAGTAAGAAATGACGGCGGCAAAATATGAATTTTCGCCTTTTTAACTGCGAGAGCATTGACAGCTTTGTCAATATTTTAATCTTCAGCCCAAAAAGTCTTGTAATATTATTTATAAAGTGTTATTATGTATATAATTAAAATGGATAAATGTTAGTTTTATGAAAGAAGATGAATTCGTGATAATAAAAAAAGAACCTTTTATTTCTAATGAAGAACTTAAAAAGGCTCTTACCAAATCAATAGATGGTAAAAATCTAAAAAAAGTTTTACTTCTTCCTCCTGATTATACAAGAATGTATTCCGGTGCAGGTAAAATAGTTGCAGCCTATTATGATATGCTTAAAGACACTTGTGAAGTTGATATTATGCCTGCCCTCGGTACTCATGATCCCATGACAAAAGAAGAATGCCTGGCATTTTTCGGTGAGAGCGTTCCTTTTGAAAGGATTATTGTGCATAACTGGCGCACAGATGTTGTAAAAATCGGTGAAGTTCCGGCCGAATACGTATCCGAGGTTTCGGAAGGACTTGTAAATTCAAAAATTGATGTTGAGGTCAATAAAAGACTTCTTGATAAAAGTTATGATTTAATAATTTCAATCGGTCAAGTTGTTCCCCACGAGGTTGTGGGAATGGCTAATTATTCCAAAAATATATTTGTTGGCTGTGGCGGAAGCAGTATGATAAATTCCTCTCACATGCTTGGTGCTTTTTATGGCATGGAAAGAATTATGGGTAAAGATTTTTCCCCTGTACGCAAAGTCTTTGACTATGCTCAGGAACATTATCTTAAAGATGTTCCTTTGCTTTATGTGCTTACGGTTACCACAAATAAAGGTGACGAAACATATATTCACGGTATGTTTATCGGTGAAAAGAGAGATATGTTTGAACAAGCCGTTGCTTTAAGTCAACAAATAAATCTTTGCCATGTTAAAGAACCTTTTAAAAAGGTTGTTGTTTATCTTGACCCAAGAGAATTTAAAAGCACCTGGCTTGGAAATAAAGCAATATACAGAACAAGAATGGCAATAGCCGATGGCGGCGAGCTCATAATTCTTGCACCGGGAGTAAAAAAATTCGGTGAAGATGGGGGAGTAGATAAACTTATACGTAAATATGGCTATGTGGGCAGAGAAAAAGTTTTGAAGCTTACGGAAGAAAATCAAGACCTTAAAGATAATTTATCCGTTGCAGCTCATCTTATTCATGGCTCATCTGATGACAGATTTAAGATTACTTATTGCACAAAACTTGTTTCTGAGGAAGAAGTCAGGGGTGTAGCATTTAATTATGCTCCCTATGATGAGGCAATTAAAAAATATAATCCCGAAGTTTTGACAGACGGATTTCATACAATAGACGGTGAAGAAATTTTCTATATAAGCAATCCCGCATTGGGACTTTGGACAGTTGATTAAAATGGAAAGATACATAGATTTACACACCCATTCTTGCAAATCTGACGGCTCTATGGAACCGGCACAGGTTGTGAGAGAAGCAAAAAAAGCGGGGCTTGTGGCAATAGCGCTTTCAGACCATGATACCATTGAAGGTGTCTCTGAGGCTATAGAGGAAGGTAAAAAAATCGGCGTTGAGGTTGTTCCGGCTGTTGAATTTTCAGTAAAAAGCAAAACTCAAAATCATATAATCGCTCTATATCCCGATATTCAAAATGAAGAATTTTTAAGATTTCTTGAAGATTTGAAAAAAGCAAGAACAGCGCGAAACGAAGAAACCATTAGACTGTTTGAAAATTTAGGCATTCACATAACGATTGATGAGGTTAAAGAGATAGCCGGAGGCAAGGTTATAGGCAGAGCTCACTTCGGCAAACTACTTGTTAATAAGGGCATTACCAAAAACGTAAAAGAGAGCTTTGAAAAATATTTAGACACAGGCGGCCCGGCGTATTCCGGCAGCGAATATCCCTCAGCGGAAGAAGTAGTTGAAAAAATCAAAAAAGCAGGCGGTCTTTCATTTATGGCTCACCTTAACCAAACAAGGCTCCCGGACGAAGAGCTTAAAGAGTTACTCGCTCACCTTAAAGAATGCGGTCTTGACGGCGTTGAGGGCTACTATACGGAATACACAACGGAAATGGGAGAAAAATACAGAGGTATGGCAAAAGAACTTAATCTTATGCTGTCCGGCGGCTCGGATTTTCACGGCACAATGAAGCCGCACATTAACATAGGAATCGGTACGGGAAATTTAAGAATACCGTATTTGGTACTTGAAAAGATAAAAGAAGCAAAGGAGAATATAAAATTATGAAAAAATCAGATATCGGCCTTATCGGTCTTGCAGTTATGGGTGAAAACCTTGTTATGAATATGGAAAGCAAGGGCTTTACAGTATCCGTATATAACAGAACTGCAGAAAAGGTTACAAAGTTCATAAGTGGAAGAGCAAAGGGTAAAAATATTGTAGGCACTTATTCCCTTGAAGAGCTTGTTGAATCCCTTGAAAAACCACGTAAAGTTATGATGATGATAAAAGCCGGCTCATCCGTTGACGAAATGATTGAAAAACTTATCCCTTTACTTGATGAAGGAGATATAATCATTGACGGTGGCAACAGCCATTTCCCTGACACCGCAAGAAGAACCGAATATGTTGAAAAAAGAGGACTTCTTTATATCGGTACAGGTGTATCAGGTGGTGAAGAAGGCGCACTTAAAGGCCCCAGCATGATGCCCGGTGGTTCAGCTGCTGCATGGGAAAGCGTTAAGCCTATCTTCCAAGCTATTTGCGCAAAGGTTGAGGATGGCACTCCCTGTTGCGATTGGGTTGGCGAAAATGGTGCAGGTCACTTTGTAAAAATGGTACATAACGGAATTGAATACGGTGACATGGAGCTTATATGCGAAGCTTACCAGCTAATGAAAAATCTCCTCGGTATGAGCGATGATGAAATGCACGAAGTGTTTTCAAAGTGGAATGAGGGTGAGCTTGACAGCTACCTTATTGAAATCACAAGAGATATTCTTGCATATAAAGACACAGACGGTTCACCTATTGTTGAAAAAATTCTTGACACCGCAGGCCAAAAAGGTACAGGAAAGTGGACAGGTATTGCCGCGCTTGATGAAGGCATTCCTCTTACCCTTGTGGTTGAGGCTGTATTTGCTCGTTCTCTTTCAGCTATGAAAGAAGAAAGAGTTGAGGCATCCAAAATCCTTACAGGCCCTAAAGCCGAGTTCAAAGGTGATAAAGCACAATTTATTGAGGATATTGAAAATGCTCTTTTTGCATCAAAAATCGTTTCTTATGCTCAAGGTTATACCCTTATGCGTTCAGCTGCAAAAACATATGATTGGAATCTTAATTATGGTGGAATCGCTCTTATGTGGAGAGGCGGCTGCATAATCAGAAGTATTTTTCTCGGCAAAATCAAGGATGCTTTTGATAAAAATCCGAATCTTACAAATCTTTTGCTTGACCCATATTTCAAAGAGATTATGGATAAGGCTCAGGATGGTTGGAGAAGAGTTTGCGCAACTGCAATGATGAACGGTATCGCCCTTCCTGCAATGACATCTGCTCTCAGTTACTACGACGGTTACAGATGCGAGAGACTCCCCGCAAATCTTCTTCAGGCACAGCGTGATTATTTTGGCGCTCACACCTATGAAAGAGTCGACCACGAAAGAGGAGAATTTTTCCACACTAATTGGACAGGCGAGGGCGGAGACACTGCTGCTACTCAGTATAATGCATAATCGGCATCTGTTTAGGGAGGAAACATAATGGAACTTAAAGTTAAAGATAATTATGATTGGGCTCTGGTTGTGCCCACAAGTATGGGCGTTCGCATTTGCCCGTCAGAGGGCCAGACTGTTGCATCTAGTAATTTATTCAGAATGCAAGCAACCTCTGCAGAAACTAATGTGGCTTCTATCTCATCTTATTTAGGGCTTCCGGTAAAGGTACTTACCACTTTTGTAAAGGACAGCCAAATTGCTTCATTTATTAAGCAGGACCTTCACTCAAGAGGAATGACCTATGAAGGTAAAGATGTAGAAAAAGGTGGCCCTTGGGGCTACCGCCACCAGTTTAATATTGCAGACAGCGGCTACGGCTCAAGAGGGCCGAGAGTTGAAAACGACAGAGCCGGTGAAGTGGGCAGAACACTTAACATCGATGATTTTGATATAGACAGAATTTTCGGCAAAGAGGGAGTAGGAGTTCTTCACCTTTCAGGCCTTATAGCAGCCCTTTCACCGGATACAGGCAAATTCTGCTTAGAGCTTGCAAGAGCAGCAAAAAAATACGGTACTCTAATTTCTTTTGACCTTAATTACAGAGCTACATTTTGGAAAGGCAGAGAGCAGGAACTCAGTGAAATTTTCTCTGAAATAGCAGGTGCGGCAGATATTCTTGTAGGTAATGAAGAAGATTTCCAGCTTTGCCTCGGAATTAAAGGCCCCGAAGCAGGTGGTAAAGATATCAGCTCAAAAATTGAGTCATTCAAAGAAATGATTTCAAGAGTTAAAGAAAAATATTCAAATGCAAAGGTGTTTGCTACAACCCTCAGGCAGGTTGTTAATGCCAACACTCACCTTTGGGGTGCAATTATGCTTGCCGGCGACGAATGGCAGGTTGTTGAACGAAGAGAGATACACGTGCTTGACCGTATAGGCGGCGGCGACGGCTTTGTAGGCGGTTTACTTTATGCCGTTATAAAGGGCTGGGAAAGTGAAAAATGGATTCAATTTGGCTGGGCAAGTGGCGCTCTTGCCACCACATTCCTTACAGACTATGCACAGCCTGCAGATGAAGATATGATTTGGAGCGTGTGGTCAGGCAACGCAAGAGTTAAAAGATAATTGAATTACTGAATAAAAATAATTAAACCATAAAGCAAATATAATTTTTAAAGGGGGATATTCCTTATATGGATTCCGGGCCGGCGTTACAGATAATACCGAAGCTTATACTTTTACTTGTGCTCATAGTGGTAAATGCATTTTTTGCTATGAGCGAAATAGCAATTATTTCTTTGAATGATACAAAGATGAAACACCTTGCCGATGAGGGAGACAAAAAGGCAAAACAAATCGTGAAGCTTACAGAAAATTCATCTCGTTTTCTTTCAACTATTCAAATTGGTGTTACCCTTGCAGGATTTCTTACATCCGCATCTGCATCACAGACTTTTTCAACCATGATTACAACTGCCATTATGGAAAGATGGCCAAATGTAAGCAAAGGCGTTGTTTCTGCAATTTCAGTTGTAGTTATCACAATTCTCACATCGTATTTTTCTCTTGTTTTAGGCGAACTTGCTCCTAAGAAGATTGCTATGCAGGCACCTGAAAAAGTTTCTTATAAAGTTGTCGGAATTCTTCTCGGGTTTTCAAAAATTACAAATCCTTTCGTAAAATTTCTTGCACTTTCTACTAACGGCGTTGTTCGACTTTTTGGCTTTGACCCCAATGCAGACGAAGAAAATGTTACCGAAGAAGAAATTCGTATGATGGTGGATGCCGGTGAAGAAAAGGGTGTTATTGAAAACACACAAGCCGAAATGATTGACAATATTTTTGAGTTTGATGACCTTGACGCAGGAGATATTATGACTCACAGAACGGAAATGATTGCCATTGAAGTTACAAAATCTCTTGACGAGGTTGCAGATTTGTGTGTTGAAAACGGGTATTCACGCATTCCCGTTTATAAAGATGATCAAGATAACATTGTAGGCGTTCTTTATGCAAAGGATTTGCTTAAATATGTTGGCCACAATATTCCGCAAAAGCTCACTCTTGAAAAAATAATGCGTAAGCCTCTTTATGTCGCAGAAACTCAGGCGTGCTCCGATATTTTTAAGTCTATGACAGACAGCCGCACTCAGTTTGCAGTTGTTGTAGACGAATACGGTGGTACGGCAGGTATTGTTACCCTTGAAGATCTTATTGAGTCCATCGTAGGCAATATCAGAGATGAGTATGACGATGACGAAGAGGAAGAAATAGTAAAAATAGATGAGACCACTTTCACGGTTGACGGAACTACTGATATTGACGAGGTCGATGAGCTTGTAGGTGCCGACCTTCCCGAGGGAGATTATGATACCATTGGCGGATTTCTTATTGATGAGCTTGGCTATCTGCCGGATGAAAGCACGCCCATTCCCATTACCGTTGAATGGGAAAATCTTCGCTTTACAATTCTAAGCCTTGAGGACAGACGCCTCGGCGAAATTAAGGTTGAAATATTACCTGTTACACAGGAAGAAAAAGAAAGCGAAGAAGATTAAAACTCAAACACAAACTGAAAACCCTGCTTCATAATCGGAGCAGGGCGTTTTTTATTCAATATTCTTTTTACTTTTTTCTTTTTTTGTAAACTTTCTTAATGAGAATTATCAAAATTGTGATTATGATTACAACTATGGCAATCATTGGAAGAGAGCTTAAAAACCATATACCGAAGCTTCTCATAGTTTTGCCTAAGAAATAAAGATTATCGCTGAGCTTGCTTTTGACTTCTAAAAAAAATCCCTCATTTTCCACTTCGGTAATTCTTTCTACCTCGTTTACATAAAGTTCAACGGTTGAGTAAGAAACCATATTATCATAAGATTTAATGGTAGATTTGTAACTGTCAAGGGAGGCGTTTACCTCACTGAGTCTTTCATGAACTTTTATTGTGTTTTCAACGGTTGATGATTTTTCAAGGATTTCAAGGAGAGCTTTTTGCTCTGTTTCAAGGGCTTTTATATGGCTTTCGGTGTCAATGTAAGAAGTTGTAATATCATTTACACTTACGGACTTATTTATGATTTTGGCAATACTTGAAACACTATTCATAAATTCATCAAGGCTTTCTGCGGGAATCCTCAAAGTTAAAGTTGCATAACGGCTCATATTTTCGTTATTATAGTAATCATTTTCATCAATACTTGAGTTTTCAACATAGCCTTTTAATTCGGTTGTTTTAGCCTCAACTTTTGAAATGAAATCATCAAAAGTCTTTGTTTGAACGGTTAAATTTGCGTTTTTAACAAGTTTTCTGTCACCCGATATTGAAACATTACTTTTTGCATCTGATGTGGTAAAATTTGACTCTGCGGCCGACTCTGCTGAAACTATGCTATAACCGTAATCTGAATCCGTGCTATAAGAGGCCGACACTTCATTTGTGTTGTCATTAGATTTAGAGGCTCCACAGCCGAAGAGGGTCAAAGAAATAAAAATCAGAACAATTACCACAGATAAAATCTTTGCTGCTTTTTTCATAACCTATCACTCCTAATATTCTATTTTATTTATGCTTATAGCTTCTGTTAAATCGACACTAACGGTTACCTCATAGTAAAAATTATCACTCATAAGGTGAACTACATAAAATTCATTGCCATTTTCGTTTGCGTAGCAATCATATATGAAAGAATTTTCTTTACTTATCAGATGCCTATCATCCTTCGGGATAAAAGCAATCACTTTATCAATACCTTCATCGGTAAGAGTCATATCTTCATAAGTTTCATTTGTCTCTGCGGCTTCTTCTTTTTTTTCATCGTCTATATCGTAAGATTCATTATAATAATTACCGATAGCGGTTTCATTATTTGACGCAGATGAATCTATGCTCACTTTGTTTTGACCTATAATAATCACGGTGACCAAGCAAACACAAATGCAAGCTGCTGCACCGATAATGATTTTTATGATTTTGCCTTTTGATTTTATAGCATTTTCGCTTTTGGCAATCATACTTTCATCTATATTGCCTATGGCCTTAAATAAATCCATCTCAGTCATCTGTCAGGCCCTCTTTCACAAGATATGTTTTTAATTTTTGACGGGTGCGCGATAATATCTTAAACACATTATCACCTTTAAGAGAAAATCTATCTCCGATTGTGTCGATACTTTCGGCAAAGTAATATCGGCGTATAAATATGTTTCTTTCTCTTTCCGGAAGATCTTTGAGAAAATTGTTAATTCCGGTTTCAAGAGCTTTTGCGTCAACTTCTTTTTCGGTAGAATTTGTTTCTACACATTCATTCAATTCTTCAATGGCAACGGTAACGTATAAATTTCTCTTTTTTGCGTTTTCGTAATTAAAACGGTTTAAAGCAAGATTGCGCGTGATTTTTGAGAGAAATGCAGAGAGGATTTTAGGCCGTGTGGGAGGAATAACATTCCAAGCCCTCAGCCATGTGTCATTAACACATTCTTCGCTGTCCTGCTGATTGGCTAAAATGTTGTTTGCTATTTTGAAACAATAAGCGCCGTACTTTGCATCTGTTTCTTTAATCGCCTGTTCGTCCCTTGCAAAGTATAATTCTATAATTCTTTCGTCCTGCAATAAATCACCCCACTTAAAGGCCTTTCACTTGTAAAGACAGCAAAAACTTAATTTTCTGACAGATTTTTCAAAAAAGTATATCATATCAAAAATAATAAAGCAATTATCGTAAAAAATACGGTGTAAGCTCATTGAACTTACACCGTACCGAATAATTATTTATTTAATTATTTCTTAACATTGAATGCTGCCATACCGGGGTAAACAGCACTATTGCCAAGATCTTCTTCAATTCTGAGAAGCTGATTGTATTTAGCAACTCTTTCACTTCTGCTGGGAGCACCTGTCTTAATCTGGCAAGTGTTAAGAGCAACTGCAAGGTCAGCGATTGTTGTATCTGCTGTTTCACCGCTTCTGTGTGAAGAAATTGCAGTGTAGCCTGCTTTGTGAGCCATCTTAATAGCTTCAAGAGTTTCGGAAACAGAACCGATTTGGTTGAGCTTAATAAGAATTGAGTTACCACAGCCGAGGCTGATACCCTTTGAAAGTCTTTCTGTGTTGGTTACAAAGAGGTCGTCGCCAACAAGCTGAACTTTGCCGCCGAGTTTAGCGGTAAGCTTCTGCCAGCCTTCCCAGTCCTCTTCATCAAGAGCATCCTCAATGGAGATGATAGGATACTTGTCAACGATGCTTTCCCAGTGAGCAATAAGCTCATCGGATGTGAAGTCTTTGCCTGATTTGGGCTGATGATAATAGCCCTTGCCTTTTTCGCTCTTCCACTCTGAAGAAGCAGCGTCCATGGCAATCATGAAATCCTTGCCGGACTCATAGCCTGCAGCTTTAACAGCTTCAAGGATTGTTTCAATTGTTTCTTCGTCGCTTGAAAGGTTAGGTGCAAAACCGCCTTCATCACCAACGGATGTTGCAAGTCCCTTGTTTTTAAGAATCTTAGCAAGTGCATGGAAAACTTCTGCGCACCAACGAAGAGCTTCTTTGAAGGAAGGAGCACCAACAGGCATAATCATGAATTCCTGTGTGTCAACAGTGTTTGTTGCGTGAGCACCGCCGTTAAGGATGTTCATCATAGGAACAGGAAGTTTGTTGCCCTGAACACCGCCGAGGAATCTGTAAAGGGGAATACCGAGAGATGTAGCTGCTGCTCTTGCTGCTGCGATTGAAACTGCAAGAATAGCGTTTGCGCCAAGGTTAGATTTATCTTTTGTGCCATCAGCATCAATCATTGCCTTATCAACTGCATAGGTATCAAGTGCATCAATGCCTGTAACAGCCTTAACGATAACTGTGTTGATGTTTTCAACTGCTTTTGTAACGCCTTTGCCAAGGTATCTTGACTTGTCATCGTCACGAAGCTCAAGAGCTTCAAATTCGCCGGTTGATGCGCCGCTGGGAGCTGTGCCTCTTGCAACTGTGCCGTCAGCAAGTGTAACTTCTGCTTCTACAGTGGGATTTCCTCTGGAGTCAAGGATTTCTCTGCCGTAAACTTTTACGATTTCTGTTTTGCTCATAAATAGACATCTCCTTAAAAATTTATACATCCATATAGGAATTACGTACAGTGGTTATTGTAATCAAAAAAGACGAAAAAATCAATACTTTTTGCGATTATTCACAAATGTTTTTATCTTATTTGTGAAATTTGCACAGACAATCAGATTATTTATCTGCTTTTTTGGGTTTTTTATTTGCTTTTGAAGCTTTCAAATCATCATACCATAGATCTTTGTAGATAACTGCCGCACCGATGATAGATGCAATGATGGTAACGAACATAAGAATACCTACGCCCATGGTAGGTGAGAAAATAAGAGTGACAATACCCACAATAATTGGTGCGAAAGCAAGTTTCCAGTGCTTAATGAAATAACTTGCGCCTAAGGCACCGAAAAGAGCGGGGAGCACGTTGTTAAATGCGGCACTGAATGTGGGGCTCTCTCCTGCCTTATCAAAAAGATTTGAGAAAGCAAGCACACCAACAGCTATAACGATGGTGGTTGTAATGGAAGAAACGGCAATTGAAATAGTGCTTATTACTTCCCCCTCTTCTGTGTTGGGGCGAACTTTTGCATTTTCCATTGCGTTAAGACCGCAAGGAAGTTTAAGGTTTGAAATGTTGCCGGTAACAAATGAAAGATAAGTGCTGCCTGCTCCGAGCATGGGAACATAAGTTACAACCTCAATAATTCCCGTAACCCAATAAAGAGGGATAAGTGTTGCAAGAATTTTGCCTATAATACTGAGGCTGGGCCATGCATTAAAAGCAACGGAAATGCCCACAGGAACAATGAACATTACAGCAAGGGCAATGTAATTCCATATGGCACCCCAAGTGTGAACTTTATCAAAGTAATTTTTATTTGAATTTTTCATTATCAGGGCACCTCCTTAAAGTAATGTTTTAAGCTCTTCACCTATTGTGTACCAAGTGAAGCCGGAGATGTTTTCCGGTACTGTTTTAGTAAGTAAAATCGCAACGCCCATAGCCCCGAACATGGCAAGAGGCATTGTAAACGGCTCAAATTTAGTAATGGTAAATTTTTTGCAAAGGAAAGAGAAAATAAGCATCAAAACAATAGCTGCAATAAGTGTGCATATTGAAATAAAGCCTGAGGATTCGGAAACAAGCTTAACGGTAGATTCTGCACCTGTTGCATCCGTAACTGTTTCCGAGGTAACGGAGCAGCCGTTTATTGCTCTTGCAATAAAAGCGGAAATTATGCCGATAAATGCTGCTGCGGAAACAACATCACCTAATTTTGCTGTTTTTTCGTTTTTATTAACCGCACCGCCGATTTTTTTTTGAAGTTTTTTACAAACGATGGGAAGGAAGGTTAAGGGAAACACTGCACCGAGTGTCATAGCCCAAGCAACAGTTGAGAACTGCTCTGTATCTGTAATTTCTTGGCTGAGTGAGCCTCCTAAGCTGTTAAGAGCTGTTTCTGCTGCAACTGTTTCGTAAGCAAGATTGCCTATAACCGTTAGTCTAATCCACGGAAGGACTACACCGAGAGCTTTTGCAAGCACAAAAACGGTTACAAGTATTGAGATAGCAGGGGCAATGGTAAAAAGTATGCTTGATGTTATCGTGTTTACCATAGTTTCTTTCTTTATGCCAAGCTCTTTGCCGTGCTTCCAGGACTTGATGATAAAGAAGAGGGATTGTGCCACGATAAATATGATAATCGCAAATGCCACGCCATACATAAGTGGGCCTTCTTTAAAGTTTTCCAAGGGGTTACTCCTCCTTTAATTAACATTCCCATGAATTTTAACATATTATAAATATTCAAGTCAATATTTATAATGCAATCGGTTGAAAAATCGATAAAAAACAATCAACAGCCTTATTAAAACTGTTGATTGTAAAAATGATTACTGTTCTTTTTTCTTCTTAAGAATAACTGTAACAGTTACGACTGCAACAATTACAACAACACCTACGGCTATGGCGATTATAAGCACATTGTGCATATTTTTCATTTGGCCAACTTCCTCTATTGAGGTAGCTTCGGGAATTTCAGTGCTTGTAAATGTAGTTTGCTCTGTCATTATCACCGATGTTGATTCAGTGGTTGTTTCAGTAGTTGATTCAGTTGTGATTTCCGTACTTGTGGTGGCCTTTGTGGTTGTTGCTTTAGTAGTTGTAGGTTTAGTAGTTGTAGGCTTGGTAGTTGAAGGTTCTGTTGTGGTAACCTCGGTTGAGCTGTCGGTTTCGGTTGCCTGTGTGGTTGTTTCATCTTCAAGGTTTGCAAGTACTGAACTTATTTCTTCGTCTGTTAAGTGACTGAAATCTTCTTTCTTAACAAAATAAGCTTTTTTTACCTCAAAGTCCGTACCTTTATAGGTGCCCTTAACATAATCTGTTTTTTCAGCAACTGCTCTGTACTCTGAATTAATTGTAACTTCTTCACCGTAAGGCATATAAACGGAATTTTTGGTGTCCATATCATAGAAATATACACCACCGATATTATTTACAACGGCCGTATAAGGCTCTGTGTTGTCTTTTTTGGTTATGAGTGCGGCATAGGCGTTTGCCATAAAGCATAAGCTGATTGAAAGTGCAAAAAATAGGCTGAGTAATTTTTTCATAAGTGTACCTCTGTAATGTAAGTGGTTGAAAGCGGGAAGTGAAAAGAATACTGAAAATCACAACTCACTTAAACTATATTATCACATAAAAATGTGCATTTCAACTTAAATATCAGTAAATTTTTATTGCTTGATTGCTGCAATTATTTCTATATTGGAATTCAAAAAACATATGTGTCAAATTTTGACATCATTTTTTGTATCTTTTGCACACTTTACCGTGATTATTAATTGTGGTAATATTTATTATATTTGCAAAAGAATATTCCGTCAGTTTTGACACGGAGAAAAGGAGCAAAGAATGTCATCTTTTATTTCAAACATAAAGGAAAAGCTTTCCGATGTGGTTGTTTATTGGAACAAGCCTATTAAGGGAAGATATATGACCTTTAAAGAAATCGGCGCATACAGTTTTGGTGGTATAGGTGCATACTGTATTATTACCCTCGGCACTGCTTGCCTTTTGGCAACCAGTAACACCTTACTTTCGAGTACCTTGGGTATCGGCCCCACGGATATGTATATAATGTATGTTATAGCCGTCCTTGCAAATATTCCCCTTACCGGTATAAGAGCAAATATCATAGACAACACCCGTAATAAAGCCGGCAAATACAGACCGTATATACTAAAAATGGGTATTCCTACGGCAATTATTTGCGTTCTTATGGTTTGGTTTCCATATGACAAATTAGGCTCAATAGTCGGCACGGGAACAATTTTTGGCGAAGAAAAAACCTATGTGGCAAAGTGCGCCGTCATAATGCTTCTTAATCTTTTGCTTCACTTCTTCTATTATTTCTTCTATGATGCTTATGAGAATCTCATTCATGTGCTTTCTCCGAATTCACAGGAGAGGACAGATGTTTCATCAATTAAAAGTATAGTTTATTCTTTTGCCCCCACACTCGTAAATTTAATCACTCCGATTATTGCTCAAAATATTTTTCACACAAATTCAACAGACATAAGAGTTTATAAACTGTTATATCCAATTCTCGGCGTATTCGGCATAGCTTTGTGTATAATCGTTTATGTTTATACTGAAGAAAAAATCGTACAGGCAAGAACTCATGTTATTCAAATTAAATTTACGGACGCTCTGCGCGCAGTTGCAAAGAATAAATATTTCTGGATTATTTCCCTTGCCAGCTGGGTTGAATTCCTTGAAACAGCATATAACAACATTATGTACTGGCTTTATAACTACGGTGGCTCCTGCAACGGCAACCAATACGGCATTATCGTAACAATTTATGGCAACGCTTCTTTGTGGGGAATGCTTTTTGCTCCTTTCTTAATAAGAAAATGGGGCAAGAAGATGGTACTTGTTGTTACAAATCTTTTTAACATTTTGTTTATTTTGTTAATGTTGCCGGCTACTCACCAAATAACCGGCGCAACAATTTGGCTTGTGCTTGCTTGCCTTTATATGAATGCCTTTATGAGTTCATTCGCTCTTATTCTTAACCCATCAATTCAGGCAGACATTCGTGATTATCAGCAGTATATCACAGGTGAAAGAATTGACGGTATGTTCTCGGCTGTAGGCACAATCGGTACAATTATTACTCTCGGTACATCTGCCGTATTACCCTTTATCTATGAGAAAAACGGCCTTACAGAGGAGTCGGCAGAATCCGTTGTGTCAAATCCGAGTATCCTCAGCAGAGCCATAGGTGACCAAACTGTCGGTGAAATACTTGCAGATCAGGCAGACGCCGCAACTAATGTTTATAATGCCCTTTATGACCCCGACATTCTCCTTAATCTGCTTCATGTTCTTATAATTTTTTCGGCTATAGGTGCTCTTGCAAATGTTATACCTTATTGGTGGTATGATTTTACGGAAACAAAGCAAAAATCCATAGTAAACACTCTTAAAGTAAGAGCTATGGTTGAAGATTTCGGCAATAATGTGCTTAAAGACGAAGAACTTGTTGAAGGCTGCGATGTGATCAAAAAAGCAAATGAATTTGAAGGTGCTGAAAAACGCAAAGTAAGCAAGAAAGATTATAAATCCGTAAAAGATAAAACTCTGCGCAAAGCCGCAAAGAAAACATACAGAGAAAATCTTGAATATAACGAACAAATTGAGATTGCGAAATTTGTTCGTAACGAAGTTAATAAATTTTCATCAGAGCTTTATATTAACAAGCTTGAAGCCGGTGAAAGCGTTATGTCGGCAGGCCTTGAAGGTATAGCTGCATACACAAAATCAAGCATTGAGGCTGACCTTAAGGTCGCAAAGGCAATGCCGAAAAATAATCTTGATGAAAAGGAACTTCGTTCAGCTACCATTGACATTGCTCGCAGTAAGCTTTCCGCATATAAAGCTTACAATAAATATTATGCAGGCAAGCAGGAATTTATAGAACCCGACTTCTCAATTCTCCAAGGCTATTTTGATGATGAAGACAGATGCGATGAAGAAATAAGACGCATAAACTCAGAAATAGTTGCTTTAAGAAAGTCCGGCGATAAAGCTTCAATAGCGGCAAAGAAGGCGGAAGTAAAGGCCCTTGCGGAAGAGAGAAAGAAAGCTCGTGTACTTTCTAAGGCAGAGATGGATAAGCATGCGTATTTCAACAGAGCCGCAAAGCCTTATCTTGATGCCGTAAAACTTTTCAAAGAAAAAGAAAATTATGAGAATCTTGACAGCATTTTTGCTCTTTATGACGAAGCAAAAGCTCGTGTAGAAGAAAAAGAAAAAGAAGAGCAGATTGCAGAGCAGAACAGACTCAAAGAAAGAGCAGAGGCTCGTAAAGCAAGAAAAAATAAATAAATTTCAAAATCGGGTGTTTCCGTGCAACAAAATCGGAAATGCCCGATACTTATGTAGTGAAAGGCGATAGAATGTACCAATCCTTTTTCATATATGCCATACATACCTTTTGAAGAGCAGCACTGTACCTACCGGTTATGGTGCTGCTCCTCCTTATTGTAATTGACTTTTTAAACAAAGAGGAGTATAATCTATTGTGTAAAAGTGTATTGTATCACTTCGGAGGAGCACAAATGGATGTGAAAGGCAAAAAGGTTCTTGTTGTAGGCCTTGCACGCAGCGGAATGGCTGCAATTAAAGTTCTTAAAAAGCTTGGTGCTGATGTAACTTTATCAGAGAGCAAGAAAAAAGAAGATATTAAAGAGGCAGAAATTCTTGAAAATATGGGGGTTAAAATTGTTGACCAAAGCCCCGAAGTTTTTGAAGGAGATTACAACCTTTGCGTAAAAAATCCCGGTGTGCCTTACAAAAGTGCAAATATGTTAAGGCTTAAAGAGAGAAATATTCCCGTTATAACGGAAATTGAGCTTGGCTTTCAGGTGGCAAAGCCTCAGCATTATGTGGCAATCACAGGCACAAACGGTAAAACCACCACTACAACCATTGTTTATGAGCTGTTAAATAAAGCATATCCCGGCAAAGCACATCTTTGCGGTAATATCGGTATTCCATATTGTGAAATCGTAATGGAATATAATTTGATTGAAGAAGAGGGCCATTATATTGCCCTTGAAATCAGTAACTATCAGCTTGTAAATATTGATAAATTCAAGCCCGAAGTGGCAACAATTATAAATCTTACCCCCGATCATATAGATTTTATGGGCGGACTTGATAATTATTATAAATCTAAAACAGAAATATACAGAAATATGATTGGGGATGATATGTTCATTCTCAATGCTGATGACCCTGTTCTTAAAGAATGGGTAGAAAAATATCCCGTTAAATGTGATGTTAAAACCATCAGCCTTGACAAAATAGATACAGATAGTTATATAAAAGATGGATATATGTATATCCTTCGCAAAAAAGTTTTACCACTTGCCTCCGTAAAGCTCGTAGGCAAGCACAATTTGCAAAATATAATCATTGCTGCAACAGCAACAAAAAAAATCGGTGTTTCCGATGATGATATATGCTCTGTTATTTCAAATTTCACGGGCGTTGAGCACAGAATTGAATTTGTGCGAGAAATAGCAGGTGTTAAGTATTATAACGATTCAAAAGGTACAAACACAGATGCCACAATTACAGCTCTTAAGGCTTTTGATAAAGGTGTAATTCTTCTTGTGGGCGGCTTTGAAAAAGGTCTTTCTATGGATGAAATGAAAAAATATCTGGCACCTGTAAAGAAAATTATAGGCTATGGCGCTTGTGGCCCTCGTCTTGTAAAAGATTTAGTGGGCGATGAGGGCATAGTTGTTGAAAATCTTGAACAAGCAGTGAATGAGGCAAAGAAAATTGCTTTTCCCGGCGATGTCGTTTTGCTTTCACCTACCACCAGTTCCTTTGACCAATACACCTGTTTTGAAGAACGAGGAGAGCATTTCAAAAAGTTAGTTAATTCCCTTTGAAAATTTTATATGAGGTGATTTAATGTTAGTGCCCGTGATTTTTACCGGAATAGGTGCAATTTTTCTTGTGATTTTTCTTATTAGCAGAGTAAAATACGGATGCGACCCAGAAACCACTGTAGCAAAATCCATGGTATCTGTAGGATTTATGTGTGTTGCCGTAAGCGCCCTTGCATCTAATGATTTTGACAAAGAAAATTCAAGGTATTGTGCTTTCATTATTTTGGCTCTTTTTTTCGGACTTCTCGGTGACATTTGGCTTGACTTGAAATATGCTCATGCGGAGTCTGGCATTCCATACACCTACGCAGGCTTTGCAACATTCCTTTTCGGCCATCTTGTTTTTGATGTGGGCATTATTTCAAAATTCTACATAAAAGGTCATCCCATGTATCTTATAGTTCCTGCAATTATATCTGTTGGGCTTTGCTTTGTGATTTATTTCACAGAGGACCTTCTCAAAGTAAAATACGGCAAGTTTAAACCAATAGTTGTTGCTTACACACCGGTTGTAGCATCCATAACAGTTTTTTCGGGCTCGCTTGCCATATTGAATAATTTTACTTGCGTTTCTCTTGATATTTTCTTTTTTGCAAGTATTTCATTCTTGTTTTCTGATTTTATTCTTAACGGCACATATTTCGGGCAAGGAAAAAACAGGCCCGTTGATGTTATAGTAAACCACACAAGTTATTATATTGCACAGTATGCAATAGCGTTGTCACTTTGTTTTCTTAAGTAAGGAGGAAATGATATGAATCTTGACGTTAATTCCATTATGTCAGTATTACTTTCCGTGCTGACGGCACTCATGACTTTTTTGACATCTCTTTTGGGTGGAGGCGGCACAACAACCGACCCCGATACATCTGACACTTCGAACACCACAGAGCCGAACACATCAGTTACAGCTACATATTCTTGGCCTGTAAATCGTGAGAGTAAAATCACAAAAGAGTTTTCCGCATCTCATAACGGCATTGATATTGTTATGTCTGACGGAAAAACAGCCGGCGAGGCTTTCTATGCCGCGGGAGACGGCTTAGTTTCCATTGCTGAAAGTGATAATAGTGACGCAACTTACGGAAAATATGTGGTAATTTCCCACGGTGACGGCATTTATACTGTTTATGCAAACGCCGCAACAATAAAGGTTGAGCAAAATGCAAAGGTTACAAAAGGCCAGCAGCTGGGAACTATCGGAAAAACAGGTGATGCAACCACAGAACAGTTGCATTTCGGCTTGATTACAACAGCAAAAGACGGAACGACTTCTTATGTTAATCCTTTAACGAAGATTACAAATCCTTATTCAACTACCAATAAAACAGGGGAGTATGAGGGTACATTTACCTTGACTGTTTACGGCTATGGACACGGTGTCGGAATGAGCCAAGAAGGTGCCATTGCTTTGGCAAAGACTGTTAATAGTTCCACAAAAGCAAAATACACTTATCAGGAAATTTTGAAATATTATTATCCGAATACAACGATCGAAACAGATAAATTAACATCGAATAAGGTTACCCGCAACGGAAAAGAAATTACTCTTGTAGAATTCCTTTGCAAAACCGTTAAGCAGGAAATAGGCTCCGGTGCTCCTGCAGAAGCAATTAAAGCACAGACTGTGGCTGCTTATTCCTATGCTAAATACAATAAAAATAACTTCTCAACCGGTCAGGCTTATGATGACAATTTTGCATACAACGGTTCAAGTGATGCAGCAGTAAAAATACGTGCGGCGGTGCTTGAAGTTCTTGATATGAAGAGCTTAGATGATATGCCAAAGCCTAAGTATGTTGCATATAATGGTGAGGTAGCGGAAACAATTTATTGTGCATCCGTAGCAGGTAAAACCACAAGTGCAAAGGATGTTTGGGGCGGAAACGAAGTTGCTTATCTTAAAGGCGGAGTTACAAGCCCCGAAACAGTTGAAGTTACCGAAAAGACATATACAGCCACAGAGCTTTATAAACTTATTCAAACTTATGCAACTAACAACAGTAAAAAGATTACTCTTGGCGATGACCCGTCAACATGGATTAAAATCATTACTCAGGACAATGCATACAAGACCGGCATTGGTTATATTTCTCAAATACAAATCGGTGATACGACTATTTCCGGTAATGTTTTCAGAAGTAAAGTGCTAAATTACGGCATAAAATCTCATTGCTTTACCATAAGTTATTCGACAAAGTAAAACAATCTGAGAGCGGTAAACAATATCAATAATTTCGGCAATCGGCAGCAGCTTTTGTTTCCGATTGCCGCTTTTTTTGACTAAAAATGGAAATTTAGCACATTTTACAAAAAAATCGGTGAAAGTTTGTAAAAATATCATAAAAAACTATTGACATTACATTTTACAATATAGTATAATCGTAACGGTAAAAATATGGTAGAGTAAAGGAGTAGGGCGACCTGCTCTTTTGTTTTTATTTGAAAGGAGCAAGTGCATGGCAAAAGGAAAGGGCGGCACCGTTGCCGAAGCGGTTTGGAAAATAGCAGAACCTATTGCTGAAGAGCTGGGACTTGAAATTTGGGATATTCGTTTTCTCAAAGAAGGCAAAGATTGGTTTTTGAGAATTTTTATTGACAAAGACGGAGGTGTCGGCATAAACGATTGTGAGGCTATGAGCCGTGCAATAGATAAGCCTCTTGATGATTTAGATCCCATAGAGCAAAGCTATAGTCTTGAAGTTTCTTCACCCGGCATTGAAAGAGAGCTCACTCGCCCCGAACACTTTGAAAAACTTAAGGGCGCAAATATCAAAATTAAGCTTATTCGCCCACTTGACGGAGTAAGAGAGTTTAACGCCATACTTGAAGACAGCGATGGCAAAAATATAGTTCTTCGCCTTGAAGACGGCAGAGCTATGGAAATAGACAAAAAAGAAACATCATTCATTCGTCTGGATGATTTCGATATGTAAGAAAGGATTGGTTCAAAAAAATGAAAAACAGTGAATTTTTTGAGGCAGCTAAAGCAATAGCTGATGACAAGGGCGTGCCCGTTGAGGCAATTTATGACGCAATAGCAAAATCGATAGTTACATCCGTAAAAAGAGATTATGGTGATAAGGATATAGTTTTTTGCGAGGTTAATCCCGAAAAAAACATTTTACGCACTTACGTAGTAAAAAGAGTTGTTGAAACAGTTGAAGATCCAATTGAAGAAATTTCTCTTGAAGAGGCTCTTAAGTACAAAAAGAGGATTGCCGTTGGTGATACACTTGAGCTTGAAATTCCCACGAAGCAGGTTAGCCGTATAGCCGCCGTAAAGGGTAAGCATCTTCTTCGTCAAAACATTGGCGACGCAGAGCAGGAACGCAAGAGAGTCGAGCTTCAAGATAAAAATCAAGAGCTTGCAACAGCTAAAGTTATCAGAGTTGACCAAGACACAGGTGATGCTCTTATTGAAATCGGCAAGGTCGTTGAAAGACTTCCACGTTCAGAACAGCTTCCCACGGATTCCTTCAAAGAGGATGATTACATTAAAGTATACATTTCGGATGTTCGTGAAGGAACAAAAGGTCCCAAGGCTATGGTTTCAAGAACTCATCCCGGTCTCGTAAGAAGACTCCTTGAGCTTGAGGTTCCCGAAATTGTTGACGGCACTGTTGAAATTAAATCCATTGCGCGTGAAGCAGGGTCAAGAAGTAAGATTGCCGTTTACTCTGCTGATGAAAATGTTGACCCCGTTGGTGCATGTATCGGCCAAAAGGGCGCAAGAGTTAATCACATTGTTGATTATCTCGGCGGTGAAAAACTTGACGTAGTTAATTACAGCGATGATCCGGCAAAATATATTGCAGCATCTCTTGCTCCGGCAGAGGTTGTTTCAGTTGAAATTCTTGACCTTAATGGTAAGAGCTGCCGTGTTACCGTTCCTAATTCACAGCTTTCCCTTGCAATAGGCAATAAGGGTCAAAACGCTCGCCTTGCAGCAAGACTTACAAGCTGGAAAATTGATATAAAACCGGAATTTGAAGAGCCGGTTATAAATTTTGATGAATAATTATTGAGGAGTTAAGCAAATGCCTACACACCGTAGTATTCCCATAAGAAAATGCACAGGCTGTAATGAAATGAAGCCTAAAAAAGAGCTTGTAAGGGTTGTTCGCAGCCCTGATGGCAACATATTCCTTGATCTTACCGGTAAAAAAGCAGGCCGAGGTGCTTATGTGTGCCGTGATATTGAATGCCTTGAAAAAGCACGAAAGGCAAAAAGGTTTGAAAAGGCATTCTCATGTGAAATACCGAGTGAGGTGTTCGAGAGAATGGAGGAAGAGCTGAAAAATGGATAGCCAAAAGTTTCTTTCTCTTCTCGGAATGTGCCGCAGAGCGCAGAAACTCAGCTGCGGACATGACGGTGCTGTGAGTGCGATCAGAAGCAATCAAGCAAAGCTTTGTTTACTGAGCAGTGACTCGTCTGAAAGATTAAGAAACGAAATAAAAAGGGAATGCAATTATGGCGGAAGAAATATTCCACTGATAATTCTTGCATCTAATATGTATGAAATAGGGCACGCTACAGGGCTTAAATCCGCAGTGTTGTCCGTAAATGATGAAGGGTTTGCAAAAGCAATGCTTAAACTTCTGAATACCCAAGGGGAGGTAACCGCATGAATACAAAAGTAAAGATTAAAGATTTGGCAAACGATTTTGAAATGAAGCCAAAGGATATAACGGATATTATTCAAGAAAAACTCGGTGAAAAAAAGGCAACAACAGCTGCTCTTGAAGAAAATGAGCTTAATATTGTGCTTGAAAAATTAGTTAATGACCACAGTGTTGAAAGCCTTGATGAATATTTTGAGCTTGCAACACCGGGCAAAGAGCCTGAGAAAAAGGCTACTACCGAAGAAAAAAAGGAAGAGCCTAAGAAAGAAGAGGCAAAGAAGCCTGATAAAGAAACAAAAAAGCCCGAAGAAGAAAAGAAACCTACTCAAAAGAGGGAAGAAAACAAAGCCCCCGAAAAAAAGCCGGCTCCCAAAGCTGATAATAAGCCTAATGATAAGAAGCCTGATCAAAAGCCTCAGCAAAAACAAGAGCAGAAGCCACAACGTGACAGCAAAAAACCGAGAATGCCCGAAATGCCTCATAAGCAACCTGAGCAATCTCAGAAAAAGAAAGAAAATAAGCCCGCTCAGCCCAGAACAAAAGGTGAACAGACCGTTGTTGACCTTAGAGCAAATAATGTTGATCTTGAAAAATACAACGAAAAATATGAAAATATTGCTCCCGCAAGTGCAGGAAATGCTATAGAAAAAGGCGTTTCAAAGCAAAAAATCAATCAAAAGAGCAAGCAATATAATAAGAAAAAAGGTCATCAAGGCAGAAAAGAAACCGAAAAAGAACGCCTTGAAAGAATTGCCGCCGAGAGAGCAAAGAAGCCTCAGCTCCAGCTTAAACTTCCTGAGGAAATCACTGTTGGTGAGCTTGCTTCCATGCTTAAAATGACCGCAGCAGAGGTTATTAAAAAGCTTTTCTCATTAGGTCAAATGGCTACCATCAATGATACCCTTGATTATGATACAGCTGCAATTGTTGCAGAAGAGCTTGGCGCAAAAGTTGAAAAACTTGTTGTTGTTACCATTGAAGACAGAATTATTGATGATAGCGAAGATGATGAAGCATCCCTTGAGAGTAGAGATCCTGTTGTAGTTGTTATGGGCCACGTTGATCATGGTAAAACATCTATTTTGGATGCTATTAGACATACTTCCGTTACTGCTCGTGAGGCCGGCGGTATCACTCAGCATATCGGTGCTTACAGGGTAAATGTAAACGGTTCAAATATTACCTTCCTTGACACTCCAGGCCATGCTGCCTTTACTGCAATGCGTTTAAGAGGCGCAATGGCTACCGATATAGCAATTCTTGTTGTTGCCGCAGATGATGGTATTATGCCTCAAACAATTGAAGCTATTAATCATGCAAAGTCAGCCGGAGTTCAGATTATTGTTGCCATTAACAAGATGGATAAGCCTGAAGCTAACCCTGACAGAGTACTTCAGCAATTAACCGAGTATGAGCTTGTTCCCGAGGAATGGGGCGGTGACACAATCTGTGTTCCTGTTTCAGCTCATACAAAGATGGGCATTGATAAACTTCTTGAGTCTATTCTTCTTGTTGCTGAAATGCTTGAGCTTAAAGCTAACCCCAACCGTCTTGCAAAGGGCGTCGTTATTGAGGCTAAGCTTGATAAGGGCAGGGGCCCTGTTGCAACTCTCCTTGTTCAAAACGGTACTCTTAAAACCGGTGATATTATTGTTGCCGGCACAGCTGTGGGTCGTGTAAGAGTTATGACCGATGACAACGGCCGTAAAGTTTCTGAGGCCGTTCCCTCCGTTCCCGTTGAAATTATGGGCCTTGCCGAAGTCCCTCAGGCGGGTGACGGTTTTGATGCCGTTAAGGATGAGCGCCTTGCAAGAGAGCTTGTTGAACAAAGAAAAGCAAAGGCAAAAGAAGAACAGTTTAAAGAATATCAAAAGGTTACTCTTGAAAATCTCTTCGATTCAATCAAAGAGGGAGAACTTAAAGAACTTAATGTTATCATTAAAGCCGATGTTCAGGGCTCAGCAGAGGCTGTTAAACAGAGCCTTGTTAAGCTTTCAAATGATGAGGTTAAGGTTAAAGTTATACATGCAGGCGTTGGTGCAATAAGCGAAAGTGATGTTATGCTCGCAACCGCATCAAATGCTATTATAGTCGGATTTAATGTAAGACCTGACAATGTTGCAGCTGAAAACGCAGAGCGTGATGGCGTTGAGCTTAGATGTTACAGAGTTATCTACGATGCAATCAACGATGTCGAGGCAGCAATTAAAGGTATGCTTGCACCTAAATTCAGAGATGTTGATATCGGTCAGGCAGAAGTTCGTCAGGTTGTTAAAATTTCTTCAGTGGGTAATATTGCAGGTTGCTATGTTACAACAGGTAAGGTAGCAAGAAATGCCAAAGTCAGAGTTGTGAGAGACGGTATTGTTGTTGCCGAGGATGAAATGGCATCACTTCGTCGCTTTAAGGATGATGTTAAAGAGGTGGCAAAGGGATTTGAGTGCGGTATCGGTCTTAACAAGTTTAACGATGTAAAAGAAGGCGACGTGCTTGAATGCTACATCACTGAGGAATATAGAAATAATTAAGAGGTAATTATATGGCCGGTTACAGAATAGACAGAGTATCCGAAGATATAAAAAGAGAGCTTGCGGCAATTCTCCGCGAGCTCAAAGACCCTCGTGTGCAGGGAAAAATATTAACAATAGTCAATGTGGATGTTAGCTCCGATGCATCTTATGCAAAGGTGTATGTGAGTGCGATGGAGGGTCTTGATACAGCAAAGGTTGCAGTTAAGGGCCTTGAATGTGCCACAGGCTATATTAGGCGAGAGGTGGGCAAACGCCTTCATTTACGCAAAACCCCGGAGCTTAAATTTATTGCCGATAATTCCATTGAAATTGGCATGGAAATTGCCGGCATGCTCAATGATATTGAGAAGGCTGAGGATGATTCAAATGAGGATTGACCTTAAAGAAACTGCTGATTTTTTAATGCAAAATGATAAATTTCTTTTGCTCTGCCATGTTTCACCTGATGGCGACACGGTGGGCAGTGCCGTTGCTCTTGCAAGGGCACTTATGGCAAAAGGAAAACTTGTCACTATAAAATGCGGTGACTCTTTCGGAAAAGATTTTGACTTTATGTTTGAAGGCCTTGAATTCTCAGAATTTGAGCCGGAGCATATTGTTGCCGTTGACGTGGCTGATCCCAAACTCTTAGGGGATGAATACAATGAAATATATGGCAGCAAGGTTGAGCTTTGCATAGACCACCATGAGTCTAACTTGATATATGCTGAAAAAACATATCTTGAGCCGGACTCCGCGTCTGTAGCCGAAATAATATATTTGCTTCTTGAAGAGATGAATGCTGAGATTACGCCTGTTATCGCTTCTTGCCTTTTTACGGGTGTTTCAACTGATACGGGATGTTTCCGCTTTTCAAATACTACCGTTCGTACTTTTCAAATAGCTGCTCGTCTTACTGAGATGGGTGCAGATACCTACAATATTATACAGGTGTTTTTTGAAACAAAAACAAAAACTTATGCCGCTCTTGAAAGACTTGCTCTCGAAAGCATGAGATTCTATTTTTCCGACAGATGTGCTCTTATTTGCATAACGCAAGACATGTATGAGAAAACAGGGTCTAATGAAACTGAAACTACAAAACTCGCAAATCTTCCCCGCATGGTTGAAGGCGTGCTTGTGGGCGTGGTTATGCGCGAACTCAGTGATGGCAATTTTAAGGCTTCTCTCAGAACTCACGGAGATGTTGATGCTTCCGCTATTTGCAAACGCCTTGAAGGCGGCGGCCATAGAGGCGCTGCTGCATGCACGATTGATGGGCCTAGACAGCACGCAATAAATGCTCTTCTTAAAGAAGTAGAAGTAGAAATTGACTCTTACAGAATAGATTAATAAAGCTTCACTTTGAAATAATATATACTTCCGCCGTTAGCATAGCTGGATAATGCATCGGATTCCGATTCCGAAGACCGGGGGTTCAAATCCCTTACGGCGGGCCAAAGGAAAGACAGAATGGAAAGTTCCGTTTTTCCTTTGTTATTTTTATTGTTAATAATTTAAACATACTGTGCATTTTATGAAGGAGGTGCTTTGTATGAATAAAGACTTAACAACCGGTAACCCCGGTAAAGTCCTATGGACTTTTTGCTTGCCTCTTTTTGGCAGCATAATTTTTCAACAGCTTTATAATATTGCTGATTCATGGGTAGCGGGTAAGTTCATAAGCGAAAACGCTCTTGCTGCTGTCGGTAACAGTTATGAAATCACTTTAATTTTTATTGCTTTTGCCTTTGGATGCAATATAGGTTGTTCTGTTATCACATCTATGCATTTCGGCGCAAAAGAATACGGTAAAATGAAAACAGCAATTTCAACCTCGATGATAACAAGCGCTGTTACTTGTGCTATTCTTATGCTTATTGGAATTTTTGGGAGCGATGCTCTCTTGAAACTGATGAATACTCCCCATGAAGTGTATGCGGATTCAAAACTTTATCTTGATATTTACGTTTGGGGATTGCCCTTCGTATTTTTTTATAACATAGCAACGGGCATCTTCTCTGCCCTTGGAGATTCCCGTACTCCTTTCAGATTTTTGGCTGTGTCGTCTGTTTCAAATGTGGCCATGGATATACTTTTTGTTAAATCTTTTAATATGGGTGTTGCAGGTGTTGCATGGGCTACATTTATTTGCCAGGGAATCAGCTGTGTGCTTGCCCTTACAGTTGTTCTTATTCGCCTAAAAAAGATTAAAACAGAAGAAAAATTCCCCAAATTTTCCTTACCTGCCATGAAGAGCTTTATAGGGGTTGCCGTTCCCAGCACAATTCAGCAGAGCTTTGTTTCCGTAGGCAATATAATAATTCAAAGCTATATAAACGGTTTTGGACCGGCAGTTATGGCAGGATACTCCGCAGGTGTTAAACTTAACAACTTGGTTATTTCTTCTTATACTACCTTCGGTAACGGCATTTCAAACTATGTTGCTCAAAATATCGGAGCAGGGAAATATGAGCGTATAAACGAAGGTTTTAAGGCAGGCATAAAAATTATATGGATGCTTACAGTTCCATTTGTTCTTATTTATATGCTTGCACCCAATGCCTTGCTTAATTTCTTCCTTGATAATCCCTCAGCAGAGGCAATTCGTTCAGGCGTGCTTTATTTAAGAATACTTGCACCATTCTATTTTGTTGTATCTGTAAAACTTATGGCAGACAGTATTTTGCGTGGTGCCACAAAGATGAATTACTTTATGATTGCCACATTTACAGACCTTTTTTTGAGAGTTGTGCTTTCAATTATTCTTTCAAAAACGACACTCGGATATATTGGAATTTGGTGCTCTTGGCCTGTAGGATGGGTGGTAGCAACAATTTGCTCTTTCATTTTTGTGAACGTTGTTGTGTTAGGTAAAGTGAAAAAAGGTAAAGAAATATAACAAAATGAGAGCTGCTGAAATTTAGCGGCTCTCTTGAACTTTATGGCCGTTTACCCTTGAATAGGAGTAGAAGATATGATATTATTCACTTAAAGCATCTTATTTGGAGGTGGGTAAAATGAAGGTTTGTGCATTTTGTAATACAGAATGTGAAGATGATAATCAAAAATGTCCATCCTGCGGCGCTGTCGACTTCAGCTATAAGTGTTATAATTGCGGCGAAGTTTTTGATTCCGGCTTTTGCCCGAATTGCGGAGTTGAAGCGGGCAACAAAGGTAAAATGTGCCCGAATTGCAATAAATTGTATTTCGGCCGTTCCTGTCCGGATTGCGGTTACAGAGAAATAGCTGTTTCAGCAAATAAAACTTATAAAATGTCGGAAGAAGCTGTTGCAAAGGCAAACAGTGCTCTTAAAGAAAAAGGCGAGGGCACAAATACTATCGGTATAAACGGTAAAAATCTTTCTCCTGAGGCTCTAATGCTTGCCGAGATGGCAATGAACAGAGAGGATAAAAAAGTCCCTCTGAATTTTTCCGCGTTTATGCCCAGAGAAAGCCAATGCAGCAGAGGAACGGCTCTTATGCTTTGCATATTGCTTGGATGGCTTGGCGGCCATCAATTCTATGTGGGAAATAGCAAAAAAGGTCTTCTGTATCTTTGCACAATGGGGCTTTTCGGCGTGGGAATCATCCTTGATTTAATAACAATCATAAATAACGACTTTACAGACAGTAAAGGATTACCGTTAAAAAAATAGACATTTTAAAGTAAAGCAAAAATAATTAGCCACCCTCGACATCTACTGTCAGACTGTCGTGGGTGGCATTGTTTATATGAGCTGATAGTGCTTTGAAATGTTTAAATGCAATTAGTTTTATCCGCAAATTTTAAAATTGACGTTATTTTACGATAGCTTTCATTTTTATATTATTCGTACAAGTTATGGCCGTTAATGAATACCTGTAAAAATCCGTTTTCGTCAAATTCTGAGCGAATGTCAAGTTTTGATTCATCGGGAAGCTCGATCTTAACACCGTAAACGGTAATGCCTTCACTGTTTTCACCTGTGTAGGCGGAGGCTTTGATTGATGCAGGCTGAGTGTTGCCGTCAGAGTCTTTATATTCACCTTTAATTTCCGACCATGCTTCTTTAATAATCAATTTCTTTTCCTCCTCATCGGGAAGTGCAGCATAAGCTTTCATGTGTGCGTCAAGCGTGTTTTTGGCAGCTACAGTAAAGATTGGCTCTTTTTCATGAAATAAATAAACATTATAATTTTTCATATATTCTTCTCCCTTCAGTGGATTATAAATTTCTATTATGGATATTGTACAATAAATACTGAATGATGTCAATAAAATATGTGTAAAAAAGCGAAATAAATTCACAAATTAAAGGCTTCTTGTGTTGAGAAGCCTTTGTGCATTTTTTAATCTTCAATAGCAGCTTTACGGGTGTTTACATTATAGAAAAATTCCTTTTCAAATTTGTCTTTTCTTTCATAGGTGTAAATACCGTTTTGCTCTTGTTCAACATCCGTAAGCTGAGTGTAGCAGAACCCAAACATTTTTTTGTTATCCAAAAGAACGTCCACAAGTCCTTTATATCTTGTTTTGAATTCTTCTTCTGTTTTAGGTGCGTTTCCGTAACCCCATGCTCTCTTATTTTTATCTGATTCCCAGAAAATTCCTCCGAATTCACTTATAAAGAAGATACCGCCATTGTATTCGATGCCACGATGATTTTCGTTATCCCAAATTTTACCTTCTTTATCAAGCCTTTCAAAGTTTTCTTTGAGCACTGTGGGATCTTGCTCATAATGATGAACATCCCAAATATCTGTAATTACATGATAGTTACCACTTGTATCAATGCAGGGTCTTGTTTTATCAAGAGCTTTTGTAACCTTGTAAATTGTTTCAAGAAGCTCGTTTCTTTGCCTTCTTCCTTCATAGTCCCATGTTTCATTAAATGGACACCATCCGATTATTGACGGATGATTGAAATCTCTTTCAACAGCTTCAACCCATGCATTTACATACCTATCTGTTACTCTTGCGTCAGAGTAATCAATTCCCCAGTTCGGATATTCACCCCAGGTGATATAGCCCAGCTTATCTGCATAATAATGGAATCTCGGGTCAAATACTTTTTCGTGAAGCCTTGCACCGTTAAAACCAACTGCCATGGAAAGTTTAATGTCATTTTCAAGAGCTTCGTCTGTGGGGGCAGTGTAAATACCATCGGGATAAAATCCTTGATCCAAAACAAGTCTTTGAAAAACACTTTTGCCATTTATTAAAAACTTATAACCGTCAATGCGTAAATTGCGAAGCCCGAAGTAACTGTATACAACATCATCTCCGAATTTTAATAGAAGATCATAAAGCCTTCCCTTTCCAACCTCCCAAAGATGAGTTTCGGCAAGGCTTATTTCACCGGTGATTTCATGGCTGACTTTCTTAGTGAATTTGCCCATTTCTTTACCTTCATAAGATGCAACGGCAGTGAGTTCGCCTGTGCCTTCAACAGTTGCTTCAATGGAGATTGAGCCATTTACCGCATCGGGAATAATTTTGAAATATTTAATATAATTTTTCGGGGTAAATTCAAGCCAAACGCTCTGCCAAATACCCGTTGTTCTTGTGTAATGACATCCGTGAGAATAATAAAGATGAGATTGTTTGCCACAGCACTGAAGAGGGGAACGAGTATCATCTATGGCATTTACAATAATAGTATTTTTTCCCACTGTTAGTAAATCTGTTATGTCAAATCTAAAAGAGGTGTAACCACCTCTGTGAGTACCTGCTTTTTGGCCGTTAATGTAAACAGTTGTGTCATAATCAACGGCACCGAAGCAAATGAAAACACGGCCTTTAAGATTATCTTCTGTAATGTCAATATGTTTTCTGTACCATACGGCTGGAATAAAATCTTTATAGCCTATGCCGGAAAGTTCACTTTCGGGGCAGAAGGGAACAGTGATTTCTTTTTCCCACTTTTCACGTGTAAGAATTTCACCTTCATCTTGTTTGCTTGCACCGAAATCAAATTCAAAATCCCATTGACCGTTAAGGCAAAGCCAATTTTTTCTCTCAAATTGGGGATTCGGAAATTCAGGGCGTGGAATATTCATTTCAATTTCTCCTTTATTCTGTGAAATATGTTTCTTCAATCATGGCAGCAAGACAATGATAAATCGGCAAAGTGAGCTCCTGTATTTTGTAAGTTTCACTTTCGGGAATTTTAATGGTTACAGTTGCTTTTTCACTGCACTTACTGCTTTTATTGCCTGTTATTGCTATAGAATCAATGCTTAGGGCATTTGCAGAATCCAAGGCATAAACAATGTTTTTTGAGTTGCCGCTTGTGGAAAATCCTATCAATAAATCATATTTATTTGCGTAAGCGTAAACTTGCTGAGCGTAAATGAGAGGCGGGCTACAGTCATTCATAAATGCGGTCATAAGACCGGCTTGGCTTGTTAAAGAAATTGCAGGCAATCCTTTTTGTAAACCATCGGCAACGAATTTGTTGGAAAAAAGATTTTTTTCTTTACTGTCAAGAGGCCTTTTTTTAAGAAAGCCTTTCATAAGTTCGCCTACCAAATGGTCACAGTCGGCACTGCTTCCGCCGTTGCCGCAGCAAAGAATTTTGCCTCCGTTATCATAACAGATTTTTATTAATTTGTAGGCTTCATATATATCATTTTTGCATTCCTGAAGAGAAGGATAACGATCAAAAAGGCTTTCAAAAATTTTTGTTACCATTTAACTGTCCTCATATTCTCTTGCAACGCCTATGGCGGCAAAATTACCTATTTCATCACCAAGTGTTGCAGGTACTATTTTACAGGCTTTATAATTTATGTCAAGAGCTT
>CAVHYZ010000003.1:0-5279 GCA_963640495.1 Acutalibacteraceae bacterium | reverse complement strand
GAGCTTCTTTTTTTAATGCTTCTGTCATTGAATTTATAAGTAAATGTCCGCTTCTCTCGAATATACTACCGATAACAATTTTTTCCGGATTTAATATATCAATGATAATCGCAAGGCCTTTACCAAGCATATTACCGCATTTTTTATATATTTCAATGGCAAGAGGGTCACCTCGGTTTGCTGCATTGGCTACGGATTTTGCAGTTAACACTGTATTTTTTAGCAAAGTTTCGCCCTCGTAGTTTTTCAGCATTATTTCGCTGAGATTGGCAATTCCACCACCGGAACAAAAGCCTTCAAAGGAACCTTCTTTGCCATAACCTAAAGGGCCAAAGTCTGTAAGACGAATATGCCCAACCTCTCCGGCAGTTCCCGTGGCACCGCTGTATAATTTACCATTAAGTATCAGCCCTGCACCCATTCCCGTGCCGAAGGTGAGAAAAATCATATTATTACAACCTTTTCCGGCACCGAATTTCCATTCGGCGAGGGCACAGGCATCTGCATCGTTTCTTAAAACACATGGAACACCAAGCCGTTCTTTTACTATTTTACAAATAGGAATATTATTCCATTTCGGCAAATTCGGCGGGGATATTATAACACCTGTATTTTGATTGAGAGGGCCACCACAGCTTACTCCACAAGATATAATGTCTTTATCTGTAATTGAATTTCTACTCAGTATTTTATGCGCATTTTCAATTAAATCATCAATAATTTCGTAGGGGGCAGAGCTTGATAATGTGTCAAATTTGATTTTGTCCTTGATTTTTTCAGATTCTTTTTCGCTTAGAACAACGGCACATTTAGTGCCGCCTATATCCATGCCGAGATAGTGTTTCATTTTGTCACCCCCTAAAAGTTAATTATATATATTATAAAATGTGCCGTCAAGTGAGAATTGTGACTAAAAAATAAAGATTTTTTTATGTAAATTAACTGTAAAAAATCTTTCGCTTTCATTGACTTTATATGGTAAGCGTACTAAAATGATGACAGATTTCAGAAAGGATTTCAGAACTTCAACTAAAGGAATATTATGAATTATAATACAGTTATTTTTGACCTTGACGGTACACTTCTTAACACTCTTGAAGACCTCACCACATCAGTGAATTATGCATTAAAAGAATTTAATTTTCCTGAAAGAACAATAGATGAGGTGAGAAATTTCGTTGGCAACGGCGTAAGGATACTTATGGAAAAAGCTGTACCAAATGGTACACCCGATGACGTTACCGAGAAATGCCTCGGGGTTTTTAAGGAACATTATAAAGCTTATTCTGCAGTTAAAACAAAAGCATATGATGGAATTGTTCCTCTTCTTGAAAAGCTGAAAGTGAATAATGTAAAAACTGCTATTGTTACAAACAAAATGCAAGAGGCAGCACTTATTATTGCAAAAAATTATTTCGGTGATCTTATAGATATCACAATCGGCCAAGTTGACGGGCAGGCTCAAAAGCCAAACCCCGAAGGAGTGTATAACGCAATCAAAAAACTCGGCTCCGATAAAGAAAAGTGCATCTATGTTGGGGATTCAGATGTGGACTGCTTAACTGCTCATAATGCCGGTCTTAAAGCTATCGGTGCAGCATGGGGGTTTAGGGGATATAAAGTACTAAAAGAAGCCAATGCAGATTACATAGCAAATTCCGCAAGTGAAATTTTTGATATTATAGCCAATTAAAAAGTTGACAAATCACATACACTATTATATAATGTTACAACTAATAAGAATACCCACCCTTATTAAGAGCGGCTGAGGGACAGGCCCTGTGAAGCCCGGCAACCTGAGAAATCAAGGTGCTAATTCCTACGGCGAAAGCCGAAAGATAAGGTTTTTTCACCCGCTGAGGAAACCTTGGCGGGTTAATTTTATGCGGAGAAAGGCAAAAAATGGCAAATTATTTCTTTACTTCAGAGTCCGTGACAGGCGGACATCCCGACAAAATCTGTGACCAAATTTCAGATGCAGTTCTTGATGCAATTCTTGCTCAAGACCCTAACGGTAGAGTAGCCTGCGAAACCTGTACCACAACAGGTATGGTTATGATTATGGGCGAGATTACCACAACGGCAAATGTTGATATTCCAGCTATCGCAAGAAAAGTTATTTGTGATATAGGCTATGACAGCTCGGAAAAAGGCTTTGACGGCAACACTTGCGCAATTCTTACATCCATAGATAAACAAAGCCCTGATATAGCAATGGGTGTTGACCGCTTAGGTGCCGGAGACCAAGGCATGATGTTCGGCTATGCTTGTGATGAAACGGAGGAATTTATGCCTCTTGCAATATCCCTTGCTCATAAGCTTGCCGCAAAACTCACATTGGTGCGTGTAAACGGCACGTTGCCTTATTTAAGACCTGACGGAAAAACACAGGTTACAGTTGAATATGCAGAAGACGGTACCCCAATCAGAATTGATACCGTTGTTGTTTCCTCTCAACATTCAGATGATATTACTCTTGAACAAATTAGAAAAGATATTATTGAAAAGGTTGTTAAAACCACAGTTCCCGCCAATTTTCTTGATGAGAATACAAAATACTATGTAAACCCGACAGGTAGATTTGTAGTTGGTGGACCTATGGGAGACAGTGGTCTTACAGGCAGAAAGATTATAGTTGACACTTACGGCGGATACGCTTGTCACGGCGGTGGATGCTTTAGCGGTAAAGACCCAACAAAAGTTGACCGTAGTGCCGCCTATGCCGCTCGCTATGTTGCAAAAAATATTGTGGCAGCAGGCCTTGCAAAGAAATGTGAGGTTGAGCTTGCTTATGCTATCGGTGTTGAAGAGCCTGTTTCCGTATTTGTTAATACTTTCGGCACCGGTAAAAAGCCGGATGCTGAAATCGCTGAGCTTGTAAAGTCAAAATTTGACCTTACTCCTGCTGGAATTATCAAGACTCTTGATTTAAGAAGACCTATCTACAAACAGGTTGCAGCTCTCGGACACATGGGAAGAACGGATATTGATGTTCCTTGGGAAAGGCTTGACAGAGTTAAAGATTTGGAGGCATAAAAATGAAGCTTTCACTGGTTGTGCCTTGCTATAATGAGGAAGGTAACATCGTCCTCATGTATGATGCGGTAAAATCAGATTTTAGGGATGCTGATTTCGACTATGAAATTGTTTTTGTGAATGACGGCAGTAAAGACGGCACCCTTAAAGAGTTAAAAAAACTTCTTGATGGAGATATTCCCGTTAAAATTGTTAATTTCTCCCGTAATTTCGGCAAGGAATCCGCTATGTATGCAGGCCTTAAAGAGTCAGAAGGGGAATATGTAACTATTATTGATGCAGATCTTCAGCAAAGGCCGTCAATCGCCCTTGAAATGGTAAGAATGCTTGAAGATGATCCAGATACAGATTGTATTGCTTGCTATCAAGAGGACAGAAATGAAAGCAAAGCTCTTGTTTTCTTTAAAAATAATTTCTATAAAATCATAAATAAATTTGCAGATACTGAGTTTGTAAAAGGTGCATCGGATTTCCGTACCTTCCGCAGGCCTATGGTTGAGGCAATACTTGAGATGGATGAATATTTCCGTTTCAGCAAAGGGCTTTTCAGCTGGGTCGGCTATAATACAAAGTTCGTTCCCTACAAGGCAGAAGAAAGAGCCACAGGCACATCTAAATGGTCATTTAAAAAACTTTTTGCTTATGCTCTTGAAGGCATATTTGCTTTCACAACAGCTCCTCTTAAGATTGCTACAGGCCTGGGAATTGTAAGTATGATTTCATCATTTATATATTTGTTAGTTAAAATAATTCTCAGATTTGCATTCCATGATCCCTTTACTGCGGATGGTGCGATAATAGTGTTAGTAACCCTTATAGGCGGAGCAATTCTTACCTGCCTCGGCATTATAGGTGAATATCTTGCAAGAGTTTATGTTCAAACTAAGGGCAGACCTATTTACATTGCAAAAAATGTTATCAAAAACGATAAGTATTGAGGTGCACGCAAAATGGATAATATTACTGTTAATGACAGAAAAGTTAAAGATATTGAGGTTGACGGCAAAACATATGAAAGATATGCTATCCGCACTCATGTTATTACAGAGGTTGATGATATAGCAGAGGTTGCAAAAAAATATGCAGGTGAGCATATTCAAAAAGGTGACATACTTTTTATCACGGAAAAGGCTGTAGGCTGCACTCAGGGCAGGGCAATTCCGATGAAGGACATACACCCCCGCCCCTTAGCAAAATTTCTTTGCAAATTTGTCCTTAAAACTCCTTACGGTATAGGCCTCGGTATTCCCGAAACTATGGAAATGGCACTTCAAGAGTGCGGCACTCCGAGAATTCTTTTTGCCGCTGCCATATCTGCTTTCGGTAAACTTATAGGAAAAAGAGGTTGGTTCTATAAGATAGCCGGCGAAAAGGCACGTTCCATTGACGGACCGTGTGACTGTACTTTACCACCATACAATGAGTGCGTTTCTCTTTCTCCTCTCAATCCCGATGAGGTTTGCAAAAAGGTTTCCGATGCTGTCGGCTGCCCCGTACTTGTTACGGATATTAACGATCTTGGCGGCGTTATAATGGGCGCCTATCCCGAAAGCATTGACAGAGATCTTATGGCAAGAGTGCTTAAAGATAACCCACTTGGTCAGTCCCATGAACAAACTCCTCTCGGACTTATAAGAGAAGTAAAATAAATTTGAAGTAGGAGAGATATTATGCCTAAAAGAGAAGATTACATAACATGGGATGAATATTTTATGGGTATAGCTATGCTCTCATCCTATCGTAGTAAAGACCCTAACACAAGGGTAGGCGCTTGCATTGTAAACGATAAAAATCGCATTATGTCCATGGGTTATAACGGCTTCCCTATGGGGTGCAGTGATGACGAGTTTCCCTGGGACAGAAGTGGCGAAGAATACAATACAAAATATCCATATGTTTGCCACGCTGAGCTTAATGCAATTCTCAATGCAAGAGGTGCAAACCTTGAAGGCTGCAAAATTTATGTAGCTTTGTTCCCTTGTAATGAATGTGCAAAAGCAATTATCCAAAGCGGAATTAAAGAGATTGTTTATCTTTCGGATAAATATGATGGCACCCCGGGTAACAGAGCTTCAAAAAGAATGTTTGATGCTGTGGGAGTTAAATATACTATGCTTACCCTTGAGCGCAAAGAGCTTGTGATTAATTTTGATTCAGAAACAGTTTGATGTAAAAAAGCCTTGAGCGTATTGAACAAGTCCGTAAAAAATGGACAATAGAAAAAAACACCCTCTTGATGTAGA
>CAVHYZ010000002.1:0-43426 GCA_963640495.1 Acutalibacteraceae bacterium | reverse complement strand
CTCGAAAAGATGGATAACGGTGAAATTGCGCTGTCCGTCGGCGTGGAGCTGTCATTCCTTGATGAGCAAAGCCAGCGTGAGGTATTGGAACAGTGCGCTGTCAATGACTGCACACCGTCATATTCGCAGGCGTGGCGGATGCATAAGGCTGACCGTGTGGGTAAGCTCGACAGCTTTGAGATTATGCGAATCATGTCGGAGGAAAAAGCCAATCAAAAGGATCGTCTGAAAATCCCTATGGATCGTATACGCAAATATTTTCCGCAAAGCTATACCGTCGCTCAAATTGAAGACGCTGTCGTAAAGCTCTGCGAACGAGATTACCGCCGACGAAACGACCGTGAAAGATAAAGGAGGAACGCATATGGATGAAAAAGCAAAATTTGAATTGACTCACTTCGGCTTTGAGCCTGATGCCGAATCATCTTTCAGGATGAAGATCGGCGGCACGGTCTACGAAGTGACAACCCATTTTAATGAAAGCGGTAAGCAGAGTGTGCTGCAGCAGTTCCGTGATCTGCTGCTCTCGCAGAAATCCGCATAATCGCACATTCGAAAAAGATGACCGGGCGTAGTAAACTATACTTGCCTTTGCTATGCCCGGTTGTCGGAAAGGAGAATTTTAATATGACAACAGCAAATAATATAACAGGGCAAAACAATAAAATCACGGCTCTTTACTGTCGTTTATCGCAGGATGACCTGCCGGACGAAAAGGCAGGAAAAAGAAAGCGTCAGGTCGAGGACGAGTCGAACTCAATAACGAATCAAAAAAAGATGCTGCTTGACTACGCTAAGCGGAAGGGCTACACGAACACAATGTTTTTTGTGGATGACGGCGTTTCGGGTACCACCTTTGAAAGACCGGATTTTATCCGTATGGAAGAAATGATAGAACGAGGCGAAATCGGAACGGTTATCGTCAAAGATCTTTCCCGTTTTGGAAGAAACTATCTGGAGGCCGGACAGTATCTTGAAATCAAGTACCCGACGCTCGGCGTTCGTTTTATTGCTATTCAGGAGAATGTAGATACCGAACAGAACACGGGTGCGGAAATGATGCCGTTCCATAATATCTTCAATGAATGGTATGCGGCGCAGACCTCGAAGAAAATCCGTGCGGTAAACCGTATGAAAGCGGAGAACGGTAAACGCGTTTCTTCTTCCGTACCTTTTGGGTATAGGAAGAATCCCGATGATGAAGATCACTGGTTGATTGATGAACCTGCGGCTGAAACAGTCCGTAAAATATATGATCTTTGCCTCGCGGGATACGGCCCTACGCAGATTGCAAGTCAACTTGAACGGGAAGGTGTTATGACCCCTACGGAATATTATCATTCCATAGAGAAAAAGACAAGCAATAATCTTCCCGTTAAGCCGCATCTGTGGAAGGACTCCTCTATCGAGCACATTCTGGCTAATCGCCAATATACCGGATGCGCCGTGAATTTCAAAACCACGACTATTAGCTACAAAGTCCATAAAACGGTATATAACTCAGAGGAGGAGCAACAGATCATCCCAAATATGCAAGAGCCGATTATTTCAGAAGATGTATGGGAGCGTGTACAAGTGTTACGAAGCAATAAACGCAGACCGACCGCAACGGGGAGAAAAAGTCTTTTCAGCGGTTTGGTATACTGCCCGGACTGTGGAGCAAAGCTGCATTTCTGTGCCTCTAAAAGTCTGAGAAGGGAGCAGGAGTTCTTCCGCTGTGCCAATTATAAAAGCGGACGAGGTCTCTGCAAAATTCATTTTATCCGAAATGTGGTGCTTGAACAGATTGTAACAGAAGCAATCAGCGATATTTCCGACTTCATACGTTGTTATGAGAATGACTTTCTAAATCTGATTAAAATGCGCAATACCGTTGAAAGAGAAAGTGACATTCAGGCTTTGAAAAGCGCTATCCTCAACGGCAACAAACGCATCAAAGAAATTGACCGCAATATTTCCAACCTTTTCGAGAAGAATGTAAGTGGGATGATTTCAGATGAGCGTTTTATGACAATGACGGCTGATTACGAATCGGAACAGCGAAGCTTGAAAAAGTCTGTTGCTGACGCAGAAAAGCAGCTCGCCGATGCGGAGCAGAAAGCCGTTGATGTGCGAATGCTTCTAAACGGATTTCGTAAATATTCTGAAATGCGGGAATTGACGCCTGAAATCGTGAATATGATGATCCGACGTATAGAAGTTCACAATAACGATAAGTATGACGGTCACTGCCATGTCAAGGTAGATATTTACTTTACCGGCGTCGGACTGTTTGAAAGACCGACAGAGCAAGAATTACAGGCACTCGCCGATATGCACGAGCAAAATGCCGGTTAACCCCGGCGAATGGAAAAGGAGTAGCCCTTTTCGGACTACTCCAAATTCCTCATATAAAATACTGCCTTATCCACCCGTGACAAAAGCCTCGGGGGTTTATACATTATATGTCTAAAAAGTCTTTTCTGTAATTAAGATTAAATCTCTTAACAAGGCCCATTAAATTTTCATCACTGATAGTATTTACTATGGGCAAATGGGCTGTAAGCATATACATTTTTGCTGCTTTTTCAACGGTTTCAATAAGTCCGAACGCTTCGTCCATATCATTCCCGCAGCCATAAATGCCGTGAAGAGTCCAAACAACAAGCCTGTATTCTTTCATTTTTTCGGCAGTTGCAGCGCCAATCTCATTAGTACCGCAAACCATCCAAGGAAGAACACCGACACCTTCGGGGAATACAACGATACTTTCCGTCATTTGTTTCCATAAAGTGCGGGTGAGGGCTCTTTCATCCATTTCATGCACCTGAGTCATTGCAAGGGTGTAATCGGGATGGCAGTGCATAATAATCCTGTTGTTGGGGTTCACGCTCAGGCGTGCCATGTGACTCATAAGGTGAGCGGGGAGCTCGCTTGTAAATTGACCGCCGTCTTTATATCCCCAAAGAAGCTCGGCTGTTTCGCCGTCTTCACCAATACGGATAATACCCAGATTAGTTTCGGGGTCAAACTGAACATTTTTAAAATATTTTCCCGTGCCGGTAACTATGAAAATTTTGCCTTTAAGAGCATCTGCCTTAAAGCCTGTGGGAATAGTGCGAATTACATTATTAAGGTCAAGATATTCCCCGACAATCTCTCGCTCAAGCATCCAACTTATGTTACCGCCGTTTCTTTCATCATAGCCGAGGCGATACATATTCGCCGTTGTTTGCATCATTTCTTTAAGGAAGGGGGCATCAAAAATATTTTTCATTTTCTGGTCACCAGTACTTTCTGTTCATATTCTTTAATATCATCAATATAACTATTCTTAAGGCCGCATCTGTCAAGGTATTCTTGCCAAACGTCACCGAAAGGTAAAGTTTTTTCTTCTTCACTAATGGCCATAAGAGCAGTAAAATCAGATTTATCTTGAAGCTCTTTTTTAGCCTTTGAGGGTTCAAGCAAAGCATAGAGCAAAGCCTTTTGCACATTTCTGGAGCCTGTAACCCAAGCGGAAATTCTGTTTATGGAAGCGTCAAAATAATCTGTTGCGATAAATGCTCTGTCAAGGGCATCGTTTCTGACCAGTTCTCTCATAATTTCTTTTGTTTCATCATCAAAAAGCACCACATGATCGCTGTCCCATCTTACGCCACGGGTAATATGCAAACCTATTTTATCGTTAAAGCAGAGCATAGATGAAATCTTATCGGAAACAACCTCCGTGGGATGATAGTGGCCATTATCCATAAGAGGAACAAGACCGTTTTTTATGGTATATCCCATGGTAAATTCGGCAGAGCCGGCAGTGTAGCTTTCAAGACCTATGCCGAAAACCTTGGATTCAAGAGAGATGAAAACTTTTGATTTATCATAAGGTACGGAAAGAATTTCATCAAGGGATTTTGCGTATCTCATTCTGGGAGAAAGGCGATCTGCGGGCATATCTTTGTAGCCGTCGGGAATCCAAATATTCATAAGGCAGGGAACACCTGTTTCATTTGCGAAATATTCGGAAATTTCAACGCATCTCTTGCCGTGCTCTACCCAGAATTTACGCACGGTTTCATCCGGAGATGTAAGAGTTAAATTATCTTTAACCATTGGGTGAGAGAAAAATGTAGGGTTAAAATCAAGGCCTATACCTCTCTCTTTTGCAAAATCGATCCATTTTTTGAAATGTTCGGGTTTGATTTTATCACGGTCAACTCTTTCGCCATCAAAAATAGCATAGCTTGCGTGTAAATTTAATTTTTTCTTGCCGGGGATAAGAGAAAGTACTTTGTCTAAATCTGCCATAAGTTCTTCGGGTGTTGAGGCTCTGCCCGGATAATTTCCCGTAGTCTGAATACCGCCGCTGAGAGCTCCCGTGCTGTCAAAGCCGAGAACATCATCGCCTTGCCAGCAGTGAATTGAGATGGGAACGTTTTTTGCACTTTCAATAGCTTTTTCAGTATCTACACCGTAAGAAGCATATAGCTCTTTTGCACTTTCATACCTATTCATAAATTTCCTCCTTCATTTAATTACTACCTACCAAGTATAAACCATATTCATCAAATAATCAACAGATTTAATTCTTGAAAAATATTAAAACTTGCAAAATTCTCTTATATATAGTATAATGCACCGGAGAGGTAATATTATATAGTAATAATAGGAGGCGACTTATGAAAAAAACAACACCTTTCATGGCGATTTTGCTTATTTTTATAATGACGTTTTGCGTTTTGCCCCCTGCATTTGCCGATGGCAGTTCATCGGAAGGCACAGGTGCAGGCAGTAATTCGTCCGTATCTGATGAAACAAAAGAAGAATCTACAGAAGCCACAAAAGAATCCCCCAAAGAAGAGCCTAAAGATAATTCTGAAGTAAATAAAGACTCATCCTCCTCAGAAACAGCTCCTTCCGCAGTCGAAGAAAAAACAACGGAGCAAACTGAACAAATCACAGAGCAAAAGGGATTTTCACTTAAAAATGATATTTACAGCAAGGGTGTTCCTACTCTTACTACTTCCACTTTCTTCAAGATTTATCAAGCTTTAAGGCTTGCTAAATATGTTGTTACCGGCAAAATCTTATTCTCAAAACCTAAAAATCTGCCTGTAACTATGGACGATGCCCTTAAAGAAGTATGTGATACCATCAGCTCAAATACTGCCCTTGATGTTTACAAGCTTCTCACAAACTTACCGGATGAAAGCGAATCTGTTGACAAAATCAATAAAGTTCTTAATATTGACACCGCAGAGTACAGAAAAGAAATGTATGCTCTCAGAGACCAATATGATGAAGAGGGCAACACTCTAATGTATACAGTTACTTGGATTATGGGCGCAGTTATGAGCTCTATAAAATCCGCACAGCTTGAGCTTATTCCTAAAGGAAATTCAGTTTATAAAGTTGAAATGGTTTTAACATACGGTGATGGTGGCACAGAGCGCTACAATACCGCAATTTATATAAACACCGAAACCGGAGAATGTTACGGTTGGGACGATCAAGGCATGCAGAACACAGGCTTCAACTGCAACTATAAAGAGGCTCTTGTATATGCTCCCATAAACTGCTGGATGCGCAACTTCGGCTTCTGTTTCGAGTATGATGCCCTCTGCTATGCTTTGCCCGTTTACTGCTACAACACCCGTAGATTCCACTTTGAATATAACAATAAAGACTATATGATTCAAATGTGGAAGGGTAATTATCTCATTACCAACGGTGGCGAGGTTGGCGTTTATTATCGTGATAAGGGTAAATACGGCACATATTACGATGTTGTAAAAACTGAAGACCAACTTGATATGAGCCTTCAAATCTGGCATGGCGACGATTTGCTCGTAAATATCAATGAACAAAATCACTGGTGGGTAAACGGCTTTAAGATGGGCACACGCCTTTACAGCCCTCACTCACTTACCCTTAAAACCACAATTCTCATGACAGATGAAGAAATGCTTAAGGCGTTTACTACTGCTGTTGACAGAAACATTTGGAAAGATGTAACTTACACTGTTGACGGACTCAAAGTAAGTCTTACTTGGGATACATAAAAAATAAAAGCTCCCTTCGGGGAGCTTTTTTAATGTGAAATTAGGCGTAGCCTTGACGGAGAGGCTGTCGATTTGTGTAGCAAGCTGATGTATAATCGTTGTGCGTTGCATCGCTTCTTTCTCCGAATTTTATTAGTTAAAAAGTAAAGAAAAATCATTTTAAGATTGCACACATAATCCCGGCAATTAAACAACTTGGCAAGGCAATAAGCATACCAACTAATGAGCCTTTAATGTGAAACATATAATCATGATAAGCGTCGGTTAAATCCTCTGTCCCGGGAATTATGCATTTTTTAGAATGGCAAAACCAAAGGCAATCCAGCACAAAGGCGTCATACCAATCAACTATTAGCCAAAGAAGATAAGCGGTACCGAAACCGGAAAGAAAGGTCGAGCATTTGTTAACATAACATACCAAAAGCCCGAGTATAATACCCATTAATATCATAGCAGGCCACTTTTTTTGATTCTTTGAATGAGGGTTAAGGGTTTGTCTCCTGAAACTTTGCCAAGGTCAATCAGCCTTTGAATAATCGGCTTCGGATAGTTCAGCTTTGCGAGCTCTAAATTTTTCATCGTTTTGCCTACAAGTGAAAAGCAAGACAAAGTAAAAACCAAACATACTACAACAGCTTCAATTATAAAAGTTACCATAATATCACCTCTCTGCCTGAAATAAATAAAATTATGCAGTTAGCTTTTGCTAACTGCATTTATTATACCATGAAATTTTATAATTTCAAGAGCGTATGGAAGAATTTTGCTCATTATCTCAAACAATATTAGGTGTTATCAACAAAATATCCCACATAATCAATTTTTATGTTACTTTTCGGAAACAGATAGTTATACACATCCACAAAATAGTCATCTGTCATACTTGCTATGTAATCTACTACTATTTGGTTTTTTTCTGTTTCTCCATAGGAGAAAGGCCTTTTATAGTGAGCTTTATTCACATAATCAATATGATGAGTGAATATAGGGGATGCTTTATTGCCACTTTTGAGATCATTGAGAAATTTATCATATAGGTTTGCCATCATGGGAGTAATTGCGTTATCTGTTAATGATTTAACTTTTTCGTTAAGATAGATGAGCCTGTAATTATCGGCCTTTGCTTTTTTCAGTGCTTCAAAATGCTCTTCATCCATTTTGATATACGGCTTTCCGTAGCTGTTTTCCACTATGTTAACCATAAGATTATTGATAAGCTCGGCATTAATTGTGCCGATACCGCCCTCGTCAAATTCATCGCATGTTATTATTTTTGATCTAAGTGCGTCCTGACGGTCTTTGCCGAGATATGCTATTATATCCGAAATGCGTACAAAACAACCCTCAAGAGTGGAGGGAATCAGTTTTTTGACATTTTCTTTGTCTGAGTAGCAATCTTGAATTTGCTTATCAAATTCTTCAAAAGAATCGAGTGAAACGAGACTGTATTTACATAGTTCAATTTCACCGTCATGGCTTGCAATACCGCTTAAGGTCTGTAAAGTGATATTATAAGGAAAAATATCATCAAGAACTCTTACAGAGTGAATATTGTGGCTGAAATGCTTTTTTGCGTGTTCATAAAAAAGAGAATCGAGTATCTTTTCACCTGCATGGCCGAAGGGAGTGTGACCTATACCATGCCCCAGCGCCATTGCCTCAATAAGCTCTAAGTTAAGCCCAAGAGCTTTTCCGATGGTACGGGCAATACGGGAAACAAGCTGCACATGAAGACTCCTGCGGCTTATATCATCATTTTTGTAGAATGAAAAAACCTGAGTTTTATCCGCATATCTATTGTAATAAGGGCAGTGAATGATTTTATCACAATCTCTTATGAATGGGGAACGCAAGAGAGAGGGCTTGTCAAGCTCTTCATTTCTTCTGATAGCATTTTTATCATTAAAAGCAAAGGAAGAAAAAGCACTTTTCTCCCTGTCATATTCAATTCTTTCTGTAAGTTCATTGCTTAGAATTTCGTATTTAGGCATAGTTAATCCTCAAAAGGAAAATTTATTGATTTGGAGATCTTCATCTTTTTTACGGTCAACGGTGCCGTCAATAATTGTGATAAATATTTCGGCAGTAAGACAAATTACGGAGCTGAAAAGATGACCGCCCACAATTTTCCCCCCTTCACCCGCAAGATTTATGTGAAGGTGAGTGTAAATTTCGCCATTGAGAGTGTTTATATTGCCTACAAGAGAGGTAATTTCGTGAGTGCCGGTGATTTCATAATTAGCATAAGCCCTCTTATCCATATTGAAAACACCGATGGAAGCTTTATCTGTTCCGCCTATTCCGCTAACATAAGCGAGGCGTACATTTTCTTTTGCGGCAACGGCTTTTATGCTTTCAACAATTTCATCGTCACGGTCAAGCCTTAAAACAATTTTATCATTAAATCTTCTGTATTCCATAAAATTCTCCTATATATTGTAAAATTTTACCGGAGTGGGATTTTCAGAATGCTCACCGATTATTTTTTCGTACCACATCATGTCATACCAGCGGCCGAATTTGCTGCCGCAATTATGAAAAGCTCCAACAGCTTCAAAGCCCATTTTTAAATGAAAATTAGGACTGTCGGCGTTTAAATAAGGGTCATCAACATTCTTTTTGGGGTGAGCAACACAGGCATACATATTTAATATGCCCATTTCTTCAAGTCTTTTTTCAAGATCTGTATAAAGAGCTTTTCCCACACCTTTATGGCGTGAATTTTTATCAAGATAAATTGATGTTTCAACCGCCCAATCATAAGCCTTGCGCTCTCTGAAATAATGGGCAAAAGTAAAGCCGAGAGCTTTCCCGTTATCGTCAACGGCTTTAAGATACGGATATTTTGCTGCGTAAGTGATAATTCTGCTTTTAAATTCTTCAACAGAGGGAGAAACGTGTTCAAAGGTTACGGCAGAATTTTCCACGTAATAACTGTATATCTTAAGGAGTTCCTCGGCATCTGAAGCAGTAACATTTACGATTTTCATTTTTACCTCTCATTTGCTTTTATTACCATTCGGTGAAAGCTTCGGGAAAATTAGTTTTGAAACCTCGGGTATTCATAGAAATCATTTTCTCCCACCATGATGGATAATCTCCGAGGCTTGAGAAAACTTCAATGCCTTCGGCTCCAAAATCAGCAGCAGCTTGAAAAGCATTGGGAGTGTTCTGTGAGCAAAACGCATAGGACAAGTGCGCCACTTAAAATTAACTTTCTAAATTCTTTTAATTCATAATAACATAATAAAATTAAAAAGTGAATATGTAATGTTATAAAAGAACTTTGCCTAAAAGATTTATTTCATTATCTGTTAAGCCGATATTTGAAAGGTAGCCTTTAATTCCGCCGTAACCACGGTCGAAATAGTCAAGAATATTTTCCATGTTTTCTCTGTCGGAGCGAAGCCTGGATTCGTCTTGCTCCCAAATAAGGCCCGTATTATTTTTGATTTCATTTGCGGCAAAGGGTTTAATATAATCCCATGACGTGCAGTAGTCTTTAATAATATCTTCCTTTGCTACTCCGGCGGCATCAAGGAGAATAGCGGCAATAAGGCCCGTTCTGTCTTTTCCGAGAAAACAATGAAAAAGAAAAGGCTCTTTAAACGATATAATAGAACGAAGTATTTTAGCGTAATTTTCACCGTATTCTTCAAGGGACATGGCATAAAGCTCCCATATAGGAGAATTTGCTTTAATAAGTGCCGGATTTGCTTCAAGAGTGGTAATGTGATAATAATTAAACTCCGGCAGCGAAGCGAAAATTGACGGGCGTTCGTCTGCCTCTTCAATTCCTCTTAAATCAATAATATTTTTAATCCCCGATTTCTTTAAAAAAGAGATATCTTTATCTGTCGGATTTCTCGGAGCACCGCATCTTAAGGCTTTCCCAAAGGCCGTTACGCCGCCATTGCAGGAATATCCACCTAAATCACGGCAATTTATTATGTTTTGAGTAACATAAGTTTTCATATTGCACCACCGAAAATATGTATGTATCAAAAAAGCACCGGTCAAGACTTGACCGATGCTGAAACTGGAGCGGATGACGAGGCTCGAACTCGCTACCTCCACCTTGGCAAGGTGGCGCTCTACCAGATGAGCTACATCCGCAATTGCAAGGGTGATTATACCAAATGAAACGCATGTTGTCAAGAAAAATATATCAATTTGTTAAAATTTAAAAATAATTTGTAATATACTTGATTTAATTTTATGTTTATAGTATTATTTTTATAACATTAACGAAAGGATTATACCATTATGAAAAAAAGAATAGCAGCCTTTGCACTTGCTCTTCTTGTTGCTTTTGTATGGGTTCCGACCATAGTTGCCTTTGCCGAGGGAGAGGCCCGGGAAGAAACAACAACTCAGCCGGTTACAGAAGATATTTCTATAGATATAAAAATTATCGCTAACACCGATACGGTTAAAAAGGGGAGTACTCTCCAATTAAAATCAAGCGAAAATGATGTTAAATGGAAAACATCTAATTCAAATGTTGCGGTAGTTGACAGTAACGGCGTTGTTAAGGGGAAAGACGTTGGCAGAGCTACAATAACCGCATATAAAAATATAAGCGGAAAAGAATATAAGAGCACTTTTGAAGTTAAAGTTATAAAAAATTCCACTCGCACTTTTGATTATCTTGCAAATCACAGCATTCTAAGTTACAGATATTCATATGTGGACGATTATTACTATGTAAATCAATGGGATGCATGGCAGGGAAATTACGGATATAATAAAATTTATGATCTTGTTGCTCCCTATATTCTTTTGGAATATGACTATGTAAGAGTTCATTTTACTTATGAGGGTAAGGACTGGATGGTGCAGCTTTGGAAAGGCCAGTACGGTTTACTTTTCTACGGCTGCGAAACCGGCGTTTACAGTAAATCACATTCAGATGAAGAAGATAAGGTCTATACCACCTATATGAAAGTTGATGGCAATGACAGGCCCACCATGCAAACTTCTCTTTACCGTGACGGCAACCTTGACGGATCATACGATTATCAGTTTACAACTCCTTATGAAAAAACTTGGTGGAGCACCGGCTTCAAATATGGTAAGCTTACAAGACAGGAGCCGGCAAGCGAGCTTAGGCAAAGCGGAAAAATAACATTTAAAAATGATGAAATTGCAAGCCTGTTTACGGCAGGACTTAAGGAGTGCGGATTCGGGGAATCCGAAACGGAAAATACGGATATAGATACTTACTATCAAGACGGCAGCACCGTTTATTATTCATGGCAAAATATTTCACAAGCTGAAAACACCATGGGAATTAAGGTGGTCGGCGGAGCTCTTGTGGCAATGAATATTATGGTGTTCTTTGCTGCAATATTCCTCATAATAGGTTCACTCTTCGGCATGGGCTTATTGGCATTCTTGATTATTATATAATAATGTAATAGATATAGTTACAAGAAATTTTAGGAAATCAGAAAAAATCCTTGACGCAGAGAAATTTGTGTGATATTATAGTTGCACCTCTGCGCAAGGGTTTATTTTTTGTACCCAAAAATCAATTGCAGAGGGAGGCTTAGCTTCAGGCAGTTCCCTGATAAGCTGTGCTGAGGCTGAAAAATTCCGAATAATGGAGGTGCCGCACATGGCTGCTAACGGTAAAAGAGTCAAGATTACACTTGCTTGCACCGAATGCAAACAGCGCAACTACAACACAATGAAAAACAAGCAGAATTCACCTGACAGACTTGAGATGAATAAGTACTGCCGTTTCTGCAAGAAACACACTCTTCACAGAGAATCAAAGTAAGCGGGAGGTAAAAACCTTATGGCTAAGAATGAAACTTCTGCAGCTGCTGAAAAGGTTGCCGCCGCCGAAAAGAAAAAGAACAAAAAACCTGCCAACCCCAATGGAAACTGGTTCCAGAGAGCAGGCAAGGCAATCAAAAAGTTCTGCAAAGATTTAAAGGGTGAAAACAAAAAGATTGTTTGGCCCGATGGAAAAACCGTTCTTAAATCAACACTCGTTGTTCTTGCAATGGTTGCAATCTGCGGATTGGCAATTTTTGCAATTGATCAGCTTCTTTCACTTGGTCTTTCACTTCTTGAAAGAGCAGCAGAGAGCGTTGGCAACTCAGCTGATGCTGAAACCACTACAGAAGCAGCAATGATAGCTTTAAACAGCTTCTTTATTGCTTGAAACTGGGGGATTTAAGATGTCTGTTGACACAAGATGGTATGTGGTACATACCTATTCCGGTTATGAAAATAAGGTTAAATCAACTATTGAAACATTAGTTGAAAACCACAAAATGCAGGACCAAGTCTTTGAAGTAATGGTTCCCGTGGAAACAGTTGAAGACGCAGAAACAAAAAAAGAAACAGAGCGTAAGCTTTTCCCCGGTTACGTATTCGTCAAAGTAGCGGTATCGCCGGATCAAGACAATCGCCCCAAAATGAGCGATGAAACTTGGGTTCTTATTAGAAACACAAGAGGCGTTACCGGATTTGTTGGTCCGGAAAACAAAGCAATTCCCCTTACCGACGAAGAAGTTATCAGGCTCGGAGTCGAGAAGAAGGTTATTGAAATATCCTATGCCGTTGGCGACACAGTCAATATTATAGATGATATGTTTGATGGCTTTTCGGGAACTGTTCAGGAAATCGACCTTGAAAACAATACTGTTAAGGTTGTTGTTTCCGCACTGTTCGGCAAAGAAACCGTTGTTGAGCTTGAGCTTGACCAGGTTGAGCTTGCTGACGAATAATCACGGTAATTTGAGGGCGTAGCCCTTTCAAATCAGCACCGTTTCAGGTGCAGTCGCATCAATTAAGGTGTCGGCTTCGTGGGAGGAACTAAAAAGGTTCCGCAATTTACCACTTTATATTTGGAGGTTAACTATTATGGCACAGAAAGTTGTCGGCTTAATTAAGTTACAGATTCCTGCAGGCAAAGCAACTCCTGCTCCCCCTGTAGGCCCAGCGCTCGGCCAGCACGGTGTTAACATTATGGCTTTCACAAAGGAATTCAATGAGCGTACCAAGAACGATATGGGCCTCATCATTCCCGTTGTTATCACTGTTTATGCAGACCGCACATTCAGCTTTATCACCAAGACCCCTCCTGCCGCTGTTCTTATTAAGAAGGCTTGCGGTATTGAGAGTGGTTCAGGCGTTCCCAACAAGACCAAGGTTGCAACCATCTCTCAGGAACAGATTCGCAAGATCGCTGAGACAAAGATGAAAGACCTCAACGCTGCTACAATTGAAACCGCTATGAGCATGATAGCAGGTACTGCACGCAGCATGGGCGTCGTAGTAGCAGACTGATTGCAAACTGTGGGAGGAACAAATCCGATTAACCACATGATTGGGAGGAATAATTAACATGAAACATGGTAAAAAATATAATGAGAGCGCAAAGCTCGTAGAAAGAGCTACTCTCTACGATCCGGCCGATGCTCTCTCACTTGCAGTTAAGACTGCAAGCGCAAAGTTTGATGAAACAGTAGAAGCTCACATTCGCCTCGGCGTTGACTCACGTCATGCTGACCAGCAGGTTCGTGGCGCTGTTGTACTTCCTAACGGCACAGGTCGTACTGTTAGAGTAGCAGTTTTTGCAAAAGGTCCCGATGCTGATGCAGCTGCAGCAGCAGGCGCAGAAATCGTTGGTGCAGAAGACCTCGTTGCAAAAATTCAGGGCGAAGGCTTTATGGATTTTGATGTATGTATCGCAGCACCTAACATGATGGGCCTTGTTGGTCGTCTTGGTAAGGTTCTCGGCCCCCGTGGCTTAATGCCCAGCCCTAAGGCAGGTACAGTTACTCCTGACGTTGCTAAGGCAGTTACCGAAGCTAAAGCAGGTAAGATTGAATACCGTCTTGACAAAACAAATATCATCCATTGCCCCATCGGCAAGGTGTCTTTCGGCGCTGATAAGCTTAAAGAGAACTTTGATACTCTTCTTGACGCTATCATCAAAGCTAAGCCCGCAGCATCAAAGGGCCAGTACATTAAGTCATGTGTACTTGCCACCACAATGGGCCCCGGCATCAAAATCAATCCTAATAAGGTTGGTTCATCAGCTGAGGCATAATCAGATTTTTTCTGAAAAATTTCTTGACACACCTTAATTTGTGTGTTAATATATCCACGCTGTTCTTTTTGAAGACAGCAGGTGCTTTTCGCATAAAGGTTATATACCACCTGCCGAGAAAGGAAACATACAAAATATAAGTATGTTATGCCCTTTCCGTCAGATGCGGAAAGGGCTTTAATATTGTTTAACATTCCACATGGAGGTGAAATATAGAAAATGCCAAGTGAGAAAGTTTTAGAACAAAAGAAGCAGATTGTTGCTGACCTTACCGAATCCCTTAAAAATTCAGTTGCAGGTGTTGTTGTTGACTATAAGGGCATTAATGTTGCAGATGATACAGCTCTTCGTAAAGAGCTTCGTGAAGCAGGCGTTAAATACTCAGTAGTTAAAAATACACTCCTCGGCCTTGCTGCAAAGCAGGTAGGTCTTGATGAGCTTACAAATGTTCTTGAAGGCACCACAGCTATTGCTATCAGTGCTGAAGATCATACAGCTGCTGCAAGAATCCTTTCTAAGTTCGCTGACAGTCACAAGAATTTCAGCATTAAGAGCGGTTACCTCGAGGGCAACATTGTTGACCTTGACACTATTGACAAGCTTGCTAAGCTTCCCACAAGAGATGTTATGCTTGCTACCGTTTGTAATGCATTCAATGCTCCTATTGCATCCTTCGCACGTGCTATTCAGGCTATCGTTGACAAGGGTGGCGTAGAAGCTGCAGCTACAGAAGCTGCCGAAGCTCCCGCTGCTGAGGAAGCAGCACCCGCAGAAGAAACTGCAGAATAATTTACTTAAAAAATTTACTCAAATTGGAGGAAAATAAAATGGCATCTGAAAAGATTACTGCTATGATTGAAGAAATCAAAACTCTTACCGTTCTTGAGCTCTCAGAGCTTGTTCACGCTGTAGAAGAAGAATTTGGCGTAAGCGCAGCTGCTGCTGTTGCTGTTGTTGCTCCTGCTGCTGATGCAGGCGCTGCTGCTGAAGAAAAGACTGAATTTGATCTTGTTCTCGCTGAAGTTGGCGCAGAAAAGATTAAGGTTATTAAGGTTGTTCGTGAGATCACAGGCCTCGGCCTTGCAGAAGCAAAGGCTGTTGTTGATGGTGCTCCCAAGACCGTTAAAGAAGCTATGTCCAAGGACGATGCTGAAGCTGCTAAAGCTAAGCTCGAAGAAGTTGGCGCAAAGGTTGAACTTAAATAAGTTTAATTTTTCAGTTAATAGCAACAACCCCGAATGTGCAAACATTCGGGGAATTTTTTACTTTTGATAAAGTTATCTCCCTATTATAATGGCTCCTCACTTGAATGGTCGGTATAATTTTGTTCGTTTAGTTAATAAAATGTTAAATGGTTATTATAAAATTGTCAAAATAAATCTTTTATTTTATATATAAAAGTGGTATAATATTTTAGATTATAGTGATATTATTACAAAATCAAAAAATAAACGAATTTTATTCGTAAAAAAGCGGGGACTTAAATTGTCAGAAATTATTACTCTTAACAATTTGAGCAAGTCTTACGGCAGCCATAAGGTGCTTAACAATGTATCTTTCGGTCTTGAAGAAGGTCAAATTATCGGTCTTCTCGGCCCGAACGGCAGCGGTAAAACTTCTCTTATTAAAATTCTCACCGGTCTTATTAACGACTATACAGGTGATGTTCGTGTGGCAGGGCTGAAACCGGGAGCAAAAACCAAATCCATGGTTGCCTACCTTCCTGAGAAAACATACCTTGCAAGCTGGATGACGGCAGATGACGCCATTAAGTATATTGCAGATTTTTATGATGATTTTGATCTTGCCAAAGCAATGCACATGCTTGATACTTTCCAATTACCACATAAACAAAAGGCAAGAACTATGTCAAAGGGTCAGCAAGAAAAACTTCAGCTTATTCTTGTAATGTGCAGAAACGCAAAGATTTATATTCTTGATGAGCCTATGGGCGGAGTTGACCCGGCAGCGAGAGATTTTATTCTTGATTCAATTATCAGAAATCGTCCGGCCGGCTCAACAATCCTTATGTCTACTCACCTTATTCATGATATAGAGGGAGTTCTTGATTCAATTGTAATGATAGGCAGAGGAAAGCTTCTTATGCAAGATACCGTTGCACATCTTACGCAGTCAGGCAAAACAGTTAACGAAGTGTTTAAGGAGGTGTTTGCAAGTGACTGGCAATTCTGATAAAGTTAAGGGTAAGATGCTTAAACTTATAAAAAATGATTTTCTTGCAAGTGCAAGAGTAATTCCTCTTTTCTACCTTATTGAAATTGCCGCTTTGGCAGCTTTTTATATAGGGCAAAAGACAGAAAACGTAAAAGTTCTTGTAATAGGTCTTATAGTCAGCCTTCTTGTTTCGTTTCTTCTTGTGTTTGTTACATTTTTCTTTGTTATCTATGATTATCAAAAATCACTTTTCGGCCAGCAAGGTTATTTAAGCTTTACTCTTCCTGTAAACAGCAGGCAGCTTCTTGGCTCAAAACTTATAGTTTACGGTTTTTGGATGCTTGTATCTTTTGCGAGTTTTGTGCTCGTTGTTGACATTTTCAGTAATTATGCAACCTCTGAGTATGGTGATATGATAGATACCGCATCGGGTTTGCTTACAATGTTTGCGAATTTCCCATCGAAAGCACAAATTATTGCTTATGCAATTTATTTCATAATTGAATTTTTTGCTCTTGTACTTTCATTTATTATTATGATTTATTTTGCAATCGCAGCATCCCACATACGTCAGTTTCAAAAGACAAATGTCCTTTGGGCTATCGTGATTTTTATTGCTACCTGTGTAATTTACACCACAGTTATAAACTTCCTTGAAAAATACCTCGGAATTTATCTTGTGCTTTGTGAGGATAAATCATTTACATTTAATTTCGGTGATCCCACCACTCCGGGCACACAACTTACCCTTATGCCTTTTGTGTTTATGCTTGTACAGGATATTGTTTATTTTATACTTACAGCAGATATTATGCACAAGAGGGTTAATATTAAATAATCATGAAAATCGGAATTTTCGGGGGCACCTTCAATCCACCCCATTTAGGCCATGTACGCCTTGCAAAAGCGGCGATTAATGCTTTAGGTCTTGATAAAATAATGATTATCCCCTCAAGTATACCGCCACACAAAATAGCCGGTTCTCCACTTGATGCTCATATAAGGCTTGAAATGTGCAAGCTTGCTTTTGATGAGCCTATATTTGAAGTGTCAGATATAGAGATAAAAAGAGGAAATAAAAGCTATACCGTTGACACATTAAGGCAACTTAAAGAAATATATCCGAATGATGAACTTTGGTTCATAATGGGCTCAGATATGCTCAGCACCTTTACTCAGTGGTACCGCTGGGAAGAAATACTTTCCCTTGCAAGGATTTGTGCGGCATCACGCAAAGAAGGATATAAGCCTGATTTATCCGCATTTACAAATGAGCAAAAAGAAAGAATTGTTTTTCTTAACGAAGAACCTCTTGAAATAAGATCCACGGAGATAAGAAGCCTTGTTAAAAGCAATTTCGACGGTAATGGGCTTATACCTCCAAAGGTTTTAGAGTATATCAGAAGTAAGAAACTTTATGACGATGAGTTTGATCGTTACAGAAAAATTATGCATGATATGCTTGATGAGGCAAGGCTTTATCATAGCGAGTGCGTAAGCGAAGCAGCGGAATCTCTTGCCAAAAGGTACGGAGCAGATTCTGAAAAGGCAAAACTCGCAGGCTTGCTTCATGATATTACAAAGCGTATGCCGGGCGATGAGCAACTGAGGCTTATAGGCGAGGTTACTCCCCTTGAAAAAGAAAATTATAAAGTGTGGCACCAAATGTCAGGCCCTGCTTTTCTTAAAGAAAAAGGACTTGTGGAGGATGAAGAAATACTTGATGCAATCAGGTGGCACACAACAGGCAAGGCAGACATGTCCTTGCTTGCAAAAATAGTTTACACGGCAGATTTTATTTCGGCAGATAGGGATTATCCCGATGTTGAAGTAGTCAGAAGGCTTGCTTATATCAGCCTTGAGCATGCAATGCTTTACACGGGCAGATACACAATAAACAGCCTTGTTGCACTGGATAGACCCGTGCACCCCTCAACCCTTGAGTGTTATAATGACACACTCAGACATTTTGGCTTATAGGAGGTACATTATGGTTAATTCAAAAGATCTTGCACTTGAAATAGCAAAAGTTCTTGATGAAAAGAAAGCAATTAATATAGTTGCCATTGAAACAGAAGAGGTTACCATAGTTTCAGACCTTTTTGTTATTGCAACAGGCACATCAAATACACATGTTAAGTCCCTTGCTGATGATGTGGAATATGAGATAAAAGAGCGCTTGGGTATTGAACCCGACCACATTGAGGGCAGAACAACAGGCTGGATTTTGATTGATTACGGCGTGGTGCTTGTGCATATTTTTGATAAAGAAAACAGAGAATATTACAATCTTGAGCGCTTGTGGACTGATGCAAGCACACTTGACTTGTCAAATATTATTACGGAAGATTAACTTATACTAAGGAGTTGCTATCGGTTATGGCGCAGTATGATTTTAAATCAGTTGAAAAAAAGTGGCAGGATGTTTGGGATAAGAATAAAACTTTTGAATGCAGTGAAGATTATTCAAAGCCCAAGTTTTACGGACTTGTTGAGTTTCCGTATCCAAGCGGAGCGGGAATGCACGTAGGTCACATTAAGGCTTATTCAGGCCTTGAAGTAATTTGCAGAAAGAGAAGGCTTGAGGGATATAATGTTCTATTCCCCATCGGCTTTGACGCTTATGGCCTCCCCACTGAAAACTATGCAATCAAAACAGGCATCCATCCTCGTAAAGTTACGGATATGAATATTGAAAAGTTTACGAGTCAGCTTCGCAGAGTAGGCTTTTCTTTTGATTGGTCGAAGGTTATTGATACCACTCAGGAAGAATATTATAAATGGACTCAGTATATTTTCCTTAAGCTTTTTGAAAACGGTCTTGCTTTCAGAGATAAAACTTATGTAAATTACTGCCCCAGCTGTAAAGTTGTTCTTTCAAACGAAGATTCACAGGGCGGCAAGTGCGATATTTGCCATAGCGATGTCGTTCAAAAGTCAAAAGATGTCTGGTATTTGAGAATTACCGAATATGCAGATAAACTTCTTGATGGCCTTAAAGAGGTAGATTATCTTCCTAATATTAAACTTCAGCAGGAAAATTGGATTGGTAAATCCACAGGTGCATTTGTAAATTTTGAAATTAAGGATACAGATGAAAAACTTAAAATTTACACTACAAGGCCTGATACTCTTTTCGGTGTAACCTTTATGGTTATGGCTCCGGAACATCCTCTTATTGATAAATATGCTTCAAAAATCGCAAATATGGATGCCGTTGAAGCATACAGAGCAGAATGTGCTAAAAAGACAGAGTTTGAAAGAACTCAGCTTGTTAAAGATAAAACCGGCGTTAAACTTGACGGCTTCAGCGCAATCAATCCCATTAACGGTAAAGAAATCCCCATTTATATTTCAGACTATGTAATGATGGGATATGGTACCGGCGCAATTATGGCTGTTCCGGCTCATGACCAGCGCGACTATGAGTTTGCTCATAAATTCGGCATTGATATTATTCAGGTTATTAAGGGCGGAAATCTTGATGAAGAAGCCTATACCGGTGAAGGAGAAATGATTAATTCCGGTTTCCTTAACGGCATGACCAACAAGAAGGATTCCATTCAAAAGATGGCAGAGTACCTTCAGGAAAAAGGCATCGGCGAAAAAGGCGTTCAGTATAAGATGAAAGACTGGGCATTTAACCGCCAAAGATATTGGGGCGAACCTATTCCCATCGTTTATTGCCCTAAGTGCGGTATGGTTCCCGTGCCTTATGAAGAGCTTCCCCTTGAACTTCCTCCTGTTGAGAATTTTGCACCCGGCACAGATGGCGAAAGCCCTCTTGCGAAAATAGATTCATTTGTAAATTGCAAGTGCCCCAAGTGCGGTGGTGATGCAAGGAGAGAAACAGACACTATGCCTCAGTGGGCAGGTTCATCATGGTATTTCCTTCGCTACATTGACCCCCACAATGATAAGGCTATTGCAGATAAAGACAAGCTTAAATATTGGATGCCTGTTGATTGGTATAATGGCGGTATGGAGCACGTTACAAGGCACCTTATTTACTCAAGATTCTGGCATAGATTCCTTTATGATATAGGTGAAGTTCCCGTTAAAGAGCCTTACGCAAAGAGAACTGCTCAAGGCCTTATTCTCGGGCCGGACGGCGATAAGATGTCAAAATCCAAGGGCAATGTAGTAGACCCCAACGAAGTAGTTGATCAGTATGGTGCAGATGTGCTAAGATCTTATGTTCTTTTCATGGGTGATTATGAAAAAGCCGCCCCCTGGAGCGAAACTGCCGTTAAGGGCTGTAAGAGATTCGTTGACAGAATTTGGGGACTTACCGAAATTCTTACCGATGGAGATACATATTCAAAAGAACTTGAAAGTATTATGCATAAGACTGTTAAGAAAGTTTCAAGCGACATTGAAAATATGAAATACAATACAGCAATTGCCGCAATGATGACTCTTACTAATAAGATTTACGAAAAAGGCTCAATCAATAAGGCGGAGCTAAAAACATTTATTACAATTCTTAATCCGTTTGTGCCTCATGTTACCGAAGAAATTTGGCAGGTTACAGGTTTTGAGGGTATGCTTAATGAAACCTCTTGGCCCACATACGATGAAGCAAAATGTGTTGATGATGAAATAGAAATTGCCGTTCAAATTAACGGTAAAGTCAGAGAAAAACTTGTTGTTTCCGCTGAGGCTTCGAATGATGAAGCTATTGCAGCAGCAAAAGCAAGTGATAAGATTAAATCTGCTCTTGAAGGTATGCAAATAGTTAAGGAACTTTATGTTAAGGGCAGGCTTGTAAATATTGTTGTTAAACCTCAGTAAAAAACAGTTGACAAAATACCCATTTTTGTGATATTATCTCTTCATAAATGGCTAATAGTTTTAGTCCCTGTGTAAAACGAGGGGAGGGAATATAATGAGTACCACAATCAAAGTTAAAGAAGGCGAATCACTTGAAAGCGCTCTCAGAAGATTTAAGAGACAAACCTCAAGAGACGGCGTTATTCAGGAAGTTCGTAAAAGAGAACACTATGAGAAACCCTCTGTTAAGAAAAAATTAAAGTCAGAGGCAGCTCGTAAGCGTAAGTACAAATAATAAGTACAAACACAAAACCACCTGTTAATTAACGGGTGGTTTTTTCATGGTCAATAAATTGTGTAATGTAAACGGGTGAGCAAAATATTCGCTGATTTGTGTTCTTTAAGAAAGAAATTGCAAAATAAAAATCCCCATAACGCACTTAGGCGAAGACTTACCAAAGGAATCACAAAAGAAATGTCATAGAGATTTTAAACGCTGAAAATTAAATATTCACTTCATCAACGGTAAAATTTTTAAGATAATCATCTACCGTTTGCTGCCAATCGGCAGAATACATTTTTTCAATGCAGGTGTCACGGTAATTTGAATAAACTTCATCCCCAAGGGAAGAGAGACTTTCTTTCCTAATGCAAAATACACAGTCATCATAGCTGAAAACTCTCACGGTGTTTGGCTCCATCGTGTAAACTTTAAGGAAGAAACCGGATGGGTAGCCTTCGGATTCTTTTTCAATAATAACGGTGCTTGATGCGGAGTAACCTGCATCTGAACAGGCATTTGTAAAATCTTCGGCACTCTCACCGGAGCTTTGAGCAATATTTTCAAAAGATGCTATAAGATTTTGCTTTTCCTGCTCGGTTAGAGTAGTTGAGCCGGTTGTAAAATAAGCACAGATATTGAGGAAGGCGGTGTAGTTTGCGTAAAAATATGCTTGGATTTCGCCTTCTGCCTCGGCGTTATCCATTCCTTTATCATATACAGATGAAAAAATAGCATCTTCATATTCATTTGCCGTAAGTATTTTACTGAGCGTTTGCCTGCTTACGCCGATTTTTTCGTAATGTGCTTCACTTCTCATCCAAAAGTTGTTTACATTATCCGCAATTTCAATTTTTTGAGCATTTGTGAGCTTAAGATTTCTTTCCTTAAAGCTTGTATTTATTGCCAAATATCTTTTGCATTGCTCAATGGCGGCATTTTTTATTGCGTCTTCATCCTTTGAACTTGAAATATTATAATCGCCGGGCCTTTGAGTGACCACATCAAGATAGTAATTGTAAATTTCTTCGTTTATATTCGTGCCGGATATAACAAGGGCATCTTTTTTGGCATGGGTTACTTTTATATCACAGCTGCATAGGGAGAGTATCAATATTGAAATTACAAGAAAAACGGAAAATATTTTTTTCATACCGACAAAATCCCTCCTAAATTATATTTTATATTATTTTACCACAAGCATATAAAAATTACAATATTATGCCTTTGTAGCGGCAACTTTTTTATTGAGAAGTTCTGTTGTGATTAAAATTATTACTGCCACGGAAAATACACCGTAGGGTAGTATTGAAATTGAAATGTACTCTGCAAGTTTGCCGAAAATAATCGGCGTTACTGTCATACCCACATAGGCAAACGCCATTTGCACGCCGATTATGGATTGAGAGTATTTTCTGCCGAAATTAGAAGGAGTTGAGTGAACAAAAGCGGGATATATAGGTGAACAGCCGAGTCCGATTATTACAAAACCGATTGCGGCACAAATGTAACTGCTTATAGGTAACACGGATATAATCGCACCAAAAAGAATAATGATAATACCGGTTCTGATTAACTGCTTATCCCCCAGCTTATTTGCAAAAATTCCGCAAATTGCTCTGCCGCCGGTCATTCCTATGTAAAATAACGAAGCTAAAGAAGCGGCCTTTTCGGCATCTAAAGAATATATGCTTGAAAAATAGCTGCTTGCCCAAACAATAGGCATATTTTCAATGGCACAATAAAGAAGAAAAGAAACAAACATTAAAACCGTGCCCGGAATTTTGAAAATCTGACTGATGGAGAGAGAAACGGATTCCTCCTCTTTCCCGCCGTTTTTATTAGCTGCAGCTTTGCTCCACATGGGGATTGCAAGGAACATTATTACGGTAAGCACAAGCTGAACTATAGATACTGCTCTGTAGCCTCCTTGCCATCCGAGCCTTGTTGATATGGCATAGCTCATTATGTAGGGGCTTGCAACTGCTCCAACACCCCAAAAACAATGGAGCCAACTCATTTGCCTTGGAGAGAGATGAAGAGCGACATAATTGTTAAGGCAGGCGTCTATTGCTCCTGCACCCAGTCCGTAGGGGATAGCAAGAATGCAAAGAGTTGTCAAATTCTTTCCGAATGAAAAGCCCATCATGGCAAGAGCTGTTAAAAGAACACTGAAAGCCGTAACCTTACCCGTGCCGATTTTTCTTGCGATTTTATCGGAAAGAAGTGCCGAAACAATGGTGGATGCTGAAATAATAAAAGAAATAATACCGGCCGAGGAAAGAGATGCCCCGAGTTCCACGGACATAACAGGCCATCCGGAGCCAAGGAGAGAATCCGGCAAGCCCAAGCTTATAAATGCAAGGTAGATAATCGCTACTAACAAACTCATATTGTGCCTTCGCCCAAAATTTACAGTATTATACTATTTTGTTACACAAAAATGCAATAAAAATAAAAAACTATTTACTTGATAAAAATTTTGTTTTACAATATATAATGTAAAACTATCTCTATGAGGTGAAATTATGGAAAAAATAAAACTTACCATAGCAGGAGAAACTTATAATCTCAACACAGATGACGACCTTGAATATGTTGCTCAGCTCGGAGAAGAGGTAAACGGAAAGATCACGGATTTATTAAGCGGCAATGCCAGAATTTCCGTTACTCAGGCAGCTGTGCTTACTTCTCTTGATTATGCGGATGCTTATAAAAAATCAGAAGCAACTTGTGAAAATCTTCGTTCGCAAATTCAAGCGTATCTTGAGGATGCGGCAAGGTCAAGAACGGATGCAGAGCTTGCAAAAAGAGAAGTTGAAAAATTAAAAAAAGAAATTAAAAACCTAAAAGCAGACAAATGAGCCTTGAAATACTTGCTCCCGCAGGGAGCCGTGAAGCTTTAACCGCAGCTGTTCGCTGTGGCGCAAATGCAGTATGTTTCGGCGGAAAAGCCTTTAATGCAAGGCGCAACGCCTCTAATTTTACAGATGAAGAAATTGCCGAAGCTATAGATTACTGCCATAGGCACAGGGTTAAAGTTTATGTAACTCTCAATACCCTTGCAAGTGACGGTGAACTTTTTGACGCATCAAAAGAGATAGAAAAAATCTGCCTCGCGGGTGTAGATGCTTTCATAATTCAAGATTTGGGCCTTGCTGAAATGGTAAAGAAAATTTGCCCTACCGTTGCCCTTCACGCCTCAACACAAATGAGCGTTCAAAGTATAGAAGGGCTTGAAATTCTTAAAGAAATGGGATTTTGCAGGGCTGTTTTGCCGAGGGAGCTTTCCGAAAAAGAAATTTACAGCATATCACAAAAAACGGATATGGAGCTTGAGTGCTTTGTTCACGGAGCGCTTTGTATGTGCCTGTCCGGTCAGTGCCTTATGAGCAGTGTTCTTGGTGGGCGAAGTGGTAACAGAGGCCTTTGTGCCCAGCCCTGCCGTCTTCCTTTCGGGGTAAACGGGAAGGGCGGCAATAACTTAAGCCTTAAAGATTTATCTTTGATTGATAAAATCTCACAGCTTGAAAAAGCAGGAGTAACCTCTCTTAAAATTGAAGGCAGAATGAAACGTCCCGAGTATGTGGCGGCTGCGGTTACAGCCTGTAAAAATGCAATAAACGGCACACCCAACAAAGAAATTGATGATGCTCTCGGTGCTGTTTTTTCCCGCTCCGGCTTTACAAAAGGGTATTTTGAGGGAAAACCGGGCAAGGATATGTTTGGCATAAGAACAAAAGAAAATGTTGAAAAATCCGCAAGTGTTCTTTCTTCATTGAGCCATCTTTACGATAACGAGAATCCTCTTATTCCCGTAAAAGTGCAATTTGAAATGCAAAAAGATAAACCTGCATGCTTAAAAATAAGCACAGGAGTTTTTGAGGCCGATGTGCAAAGTGATATTTTGCCCTCACAAGCCATAAATAAGCCTATCACATCCGAAGAGGCTGCGGCAAGGCTTTCAAAATGCGGAGGCACTCAGTTCTATACGGAAAATATTGAATGTGATATAGATGAGGGGTTAAATATGCCGGCTTCTGCCTTAAACGCATTAAGGCGAGATGCCTTGAATAAAATTGAAAATAAAATATCCGAGAAAGATCCTGTAAAGATAAATTCCTTTAACTTTATTACGGAAAAGCATAAATCTTCAAGCAGAGAGCTTCATGTAAGATTTCTTGATAAAGAGCAAATTCCAAATGAAATTAATGCTCAAAGAGTGATTATTCCACTTGACACAGATGATAAAACGGCTTCGAGACTTGTTAAGTCCAATGCGGAGATAGCCGCAGAAATACCGGTTAATGTTTTTTCTTTCGGAGAATTATATTTGAAAGAGCTTAACAGACTTAAAAATCTTGGGGTAGAGCTTGCCTTAGCGTGTAACATAGATGGTATAAAAATTGCTCAAAACGCCGGTATGAAATTTGCCACAGGTTTCGGAATGAATATTTTTAACTCTGAATCTCTTAATGTAATTAAGAAGCTTGGCGCCGTGGATGCGCTTTTATCTTCAGAACTTTCGGTAAATAAAATTGCCGATATGGGCACAAATCTAAAAAGAGGGGTTCTTGTTTACGGCAGACTTCCTCTTATGGTTACAAGAAATTGTCCCATAAAAAATAAACTCAGTTGCACGGAATGTGGTAGAAGCAGCGAGCTTTGGGACAGAATGAATATTAAATTCCCGGTCAGGTGCAAATACGGATGCAGTTATATATTAAATTCCCGCCCACTTTGCGTGTATGACAGAAAAAATGAATTTAGAAATATAGATTATGATTTGCTGTATTTCACCACCGAGAGTGCGGGTGAGTGTGTGCAGATAATAAACAACTACCATAAAAATATGCCTCCGGAGTATGAATACACCAGAGGACTTTACTATAAAAATGTTTTGTGAGCTAGCTAATGAGCATAAAGCCACCGATGAGTAAACTACCCCACAGGCCGATGAACGAAAGTGAGAGATTTCATCCGAATCTTTTGGCAGAGCTTAACAAGGCCGGCCTTAATACAGATGCCTTGCTTTACATAGCCACGGCGAATATGGACAATACGGAGTGCTATTGCAGCACTTGAGTTTTTTTGATAAAGAGGGCCTTTATATTGCCGAGGGCGAGGAGGAACTTGTAAAGCCAAAAAATACAAACACCGAAGAATTGAGCCTGAATATACGGTAAATAATATCAAAGCCATACCTACTGAAGATATTGATTCTCTTGAAACAGAGCGATATGTGTCAACGGGCAGGTTTATTGCCGTTAAAAATGGGGCGCAGGAGCCGCTTACATATTTTTCCATAGGCCTTATAGGTAAAATTGATAATTTCATAAAGGTTTTCAATTCATATAAGGAAACAGGGAAGATTAAATTTAATTAGGTTTAACTCCCGAAACAACTTCAAAATGATATTTCACTATGCCGAGATCAAGTTTGGTGTAAAACCCTTTGCCGTGTGAGGCCTTTACAGAGCCGTCAGTTTTTAATTCAAAGTGAAATTTTTGCTGATTTATTGCGGTGGGGGCAAGCAAAGCTGCACTTACGCCATTTTTAAACCATTCCGGCATAGTTTCTTTATAGTTTGAAACATCTGTTATGCTTTTTGATTTGTGGGGCACGCCCTTTGTTTTGCCGTAACCCAAAGCAATTATGCAAACTTGTTTTTCACCTTTATTGATTATAGCCTTGCTTTTGCCGTGATTTAATGCTACCCAGCAGGTATTTAAGCCAAGCTCTTGAGCTTTAAGCACGATCTTTTCTCCGTAATAGCCGAGAGATTCATCTGAATTTTGTGATTTTTTGCCTACAATGGCAATATAATTATTTACGCCGGTAAAGCTTCCGTAATGTGCTACCATGGAATTAAAGCATTTAGGCTCATCAAAAAACACCTGAATGTGTAGCCCTGTGCTTTTGTTGATTTCCTCTATAAGTTCATTTAGAATTGCACGCTTCTCAGGCTCAATTGCTTTATCCGTATATTGCCTAACGCTGTGTCTTTCTTTCATTATGTCAAAAATATTCATTATATGTTCACCTCTACTGTTTGTTCTTTAACGGTTAAGTCATGATTAACAAATACGCCTTTACATTTCGGATCATTCTTACAATCAATGAGATAATCAAGAGATTTTTCACACGAAGAGGGTTGCTCTGTCAACCTTCACTCTGTCTGTGTAAAAAATAAATATCAGAATTTTGCTCATTTTTCACCACTCCTGTCCGGTAGCAACTTTGTTATCATAATAATCTGCTTTAATGCTTCATCTACTTGTTTTAGCATTCTCATATCCGGGTCAAAATAATAATAATTCTTTGTACCTTCCTGTCGGCATTTAATTATGCCGGCATCTTTCATTATTTGTAAATGATGAGAAACGGCAGGTCTTGAAAGATTTGTCCTTTCGGTTATTTCTCCTACACGCACTCCGGTACACTTTTCCATTTTTAACATTTCCAAAATAATGTGCTGCCTTGTTTCATCTCCGATTGCAGTGAGTACCTTGGCACAATCCGAAAAATCGGCAGAAAGTTTTTCAATTTCTTTTGTAAATAAATTCTTCATATTATTTGTTTCCTTTTTCTGTTAGGCTGCCTTGTCATTTCTTAATAGCTACTGAAACCAATGTTTTGGGCGCAACACGCACGGCAAAAGTTTTTCTAAAGCCTCCGGAAGCATCTGTTATCAATACTGCTTGTGGCATTTTTCGCACTTTCGTTTAAGTGTTTAAACCATTATACCATATATTTTTTTAAAAACCACATTGGTAAAGAAAGTTGAGACGAATAAAATGTTTTACCATTCAAAAATTATCAATAAAATCCATTGTAATTTGAAATAAATGGTGATAAAATAACGGCGGTTAGCACAAACTAACTGAATGATTATGATTGGAGATAATGATTATGGTAAAAGCTTGTTTAGTTATAGGTTTATGTCTGTTTTGGTGGCTTATGTGCTATATCAATACGGGTGGGGATGAAAAAAATCTGCGAGGCCTTCGTTCCTATCCAAAGGAAGTGCAAGATATAGTAAGAAAAGATAAAACCATAGGCGAAAAAGCACCTGCCGAGGCTAATATTCCCAAAGTTTTTACAGAGAATCTTATTCTTTTTACTGTTATGTTTTTGATTATTGGTGTTATATTAAAATACACAATAGGGTTTAATGGCTTTTTGGATGTATTTGTTTATTTCTTAATAATGGGTGAAGCCTTAAACCTTTTTGATTTGGTAATAATTGACCTTTTGTGGTGGAGAAACACAAAAAGAATCCGCTTTTCTTTTCTTCCCAATAAAGAATTATATCAAAATCCGTCAATGCATATCGGCTCATTTGTAAGGGGATTTGTTATGTATGTTATAGTTGCTTTAATTGTAGCCGGTGTTTTGACTTTTTTGCCGAATTAAAATAAAATATCGGTAATGAAGTTGTGATTGAAAATGTACACTTTTTGAAATTAAATTTTCTGAAATTTGCTATTGACAATAATATTCGTTTGTGGTAATATACTCGCAACTTAATAAGTAAAAGCTATGACGAAGACGGAAAAAACAGGTAGCTTTCAGAGAGTCGGGGGGGCTGTGATCCCGGCAGTGTATGTTTTATTCTTATCCCTTCTGAGCCGAGGGCCCGAAAGCAAAAGGCAAGTAGATACCCTCCGTGACTGCTACGTTAGTGCATAGGGTTTGATAGAACCTGAAGAGTGGCACAGAAATGTGCAAATTGAGTGGTACCGCGGGTATCGGAAATATAAATTCCGGCTCGTCTCAAGTAAAATGCTTGAGACGGGCTTTTTGTTTTGTCTGAAGCAATTAACAAAAAGGAGGAAAATCAAATGGACGCAAAAGTAATTAACGAAGCAAGCAGATTGTCGGAGATAGCTGCAAGAGTTAAGGAAATGAGAGATATTCTCGGTTACTCACAGGAAGAGATGGCCGAGAAAACAGAAGTTACCACCGAGGATTATGTTAAGTACGAAAAGGGGGATTCAGACCTCCCCTTTACTTTCCTTCATAAGTGCTCAATAGTTTTCGGCATCACCATCACCGAGCTCCTTGAGGGTAGCACTGCCCGCCTTTCATCTTATACTGTTACAAGAAAGGGTAAGGGCGAAGTTACAGCAAAAGAAGAGGGCATCACAATTCAAAATATGGCTCCTAAATTCAAAGACAGAATCGGCGAGCCTTACTATGTAACATATGAGTATGACGAAAAGCTCCAAAATCAGCCCATTCACCTTACAAAGCATGACGGTCAGGAATTTGACTTTGTTGTTTCCGGCACTCTTCTTGTTCAGGTAGGCACAAAACAGGAGTTGCTTCACGAGGGAGACAGTATTTTTTATAATTCCTCAACACCTCATGGCATGATAGCCGTTGACGGCAAAGATTGCACATTTATAGCTATGATTCTTCCCGGTGAAAAGAAAGAATCGACAGAAACCCGTAAAATAATTGAAGCAGCAAAAGACTCAAAAGACCTTATCGTTGACAAATACGCAAAATGTGTTGAAGATGAAAACGGTTGTCTTAAGAGCATACACTTCGAAAACACCGAAAAATTCAACTTCGGTTATGATGTTGTTGACGCCATCGCAAGAAAATATCCCGATAAGCTTGCAATGATTCACCTTGATGTGAATAAGGTTGAAAGAAGATATACATTCAGGCAAATTATGCAGGAAAGCGACAGAGTTGCAAACTACTTTGCGTCCCTCGGCATTAAGAAGGGCGACAGAGTTATGCTTGTGCTCAGACGTCACTATCAATTCTGGCTTGCAATGGTAGCCCTTCACAAAATGGGCGCAGTTGCAATCCCTGCAACATATCTGCTTAAAGATCATGATTTTGAATACAGATATAATGTCGCAAATGTAAACACAATAGTTTGCACCTCTTTTGGCGATACCTGTGAAATAGCAGAAAGGGCAGCCGAAAAATGTCCATCTGTTGTTAATAAAATTCTTGTCGGTGGCAAGAGAGAGGGCTGGCATGATTTTGATGAAGAATATCCCCGCTTCTCCTCTCACTTCCCCAGAACAGAGGACACTCCCGGCGGAGATGAAACGGCACTTATCTTCTTCTCGTCCGGCACAACCGGCAACCCCAAGATGGTTGAGCATAAGCACACCTACGCTCTCGGTCATTTCGTAACGGCTAAATATTGGCATTGCTGCGAAAAAGACGGCCTTCACTTTACAATTTCCGATACAGGATGGGGTAAAGCTCTTTGGGGCAAACTCTACGGCCAGTGGATGTGCGAGGGTGCAGTATTCGTTTATGATTTCGACAGATTCCATTCCGCAGATATTCTTCCTCTTTTCGCACAGTATCATATTACAACTTTCTGTGCTCCTCCCACAATGCTCAGAATGCTTATAAAAGAAGATATCACAAAATATGATTTCTCGTCCGTAAGGCATATGACCACTGCCGGCGAAGCTCTTAACCCGGAGGTTGCAATCCAGTTTAAGAAGGCAACCGGCCTTGAAATTATGGAAGGCTTCGGCCAAACCGAAACCACTCTTGTTATCGGTAACCTTGTGGGCACTACACCTCGCCTGGGCTCCATGGGTCTTGCATCACCTCAGTATGATGTTGATATTATTGATCCGGACGGTAATCCCGTTGCAGACGGTGAAACAGGAGAAATTGTTATCAGACTTAAGGACGGCGACCCGGTAGGCCTCTTCAAGCAGTATATAGATGAAGATGAAAAGAACGAGGAATGCAGAAGATTCAACGTTTACCACACCGGCGATACAGCATGGCGTGATGAGGACGGCTACTATTGGTATGTCGGCCGTGTTGATGATGTTATTAAGTCCTCCGGTTACCGTATAGGGCCCTTTGAGATTGAAAGCGTTATCATGGAGCTTCCTTATGTTCTTGAATGCGGTGTTTCCGCTGCTCCGGATGAAGTCAGAGGCCAAATAGTTAAGGCAAGCATCGTGCTTACCAAAGGCACAGAGGGTACCGAAGAGCTTAAAAAAGAAATTCAAAACTATGTTAAAGAGCATACCGCTCCTTACAAGTACCCGAGGCTTGTTGTGTTCCGTGACGAACTTCCCAAGACCATCAGCGGCAAAATCCAGAGAAATAAGCTTTAATTTTGGGAGTTTTGCAATAAACTCGGCACCTGATTATGGTAGTTTTGTATAAAATTAAATATTGACAAAAAAACAAAGTTGGTTTATTATATGAACAATTAAAGGCTTTGACGAAGAGAGCTTGTGTGAGCGACTATGCAGAGAGGCAGCGGTTTGGTGTAAGCTGTCAGCCCGCAGCATAAGATTGTAGCTTCTGAGCCGGGAGGAAGAAAACGAAAGTGAGTAGAACCTCTCCGTGATTGCTGCGTGAATGCATACGGCTTGTCAGAGCCTGAGTGGTGCGAATTGCACAATTTGAGTGGTACCGCGGGTAATGAAATATCATGCTCGTCTCAAAGTATATCAGCTTTGGGACGAGTTTTTTGTTGTCCCAATCAAAAGAGGTGTTTTTGATGGAAATATCCGGTCTTGATACCAAGATCAAAGAAATGGCGGCTCGTATTAGAGAGCTTCGTGAAATTGAGGGCTTTACTCCTGAACAAATGGCAGAAAAAACGGGCTCCACGGTAGAAGAATATCTTGCCTGTGAAAACGGTGAAAGCGACCTTAACTTTGCGTTCCTTTATAAGTGCGCATCTGCTTTTTCGGTAGATGTTACAAACATTATTGAGGGCCAAAGCCCGAAACTTTATTCATACTATTTGAGCCGTAGGGGAGACGCTCCAAAAATATCCGATGCTCACGGTATGACTTATTACAACATGGCTTACGGTTTCAAAAACAGAATATCCGAGCCCCTTTATGTTGTAAGCAAATACAGTGAAGAGTCCGAAAAGAAGGGCATTGAGCTTACAAGCCACAGCGGCCAAGAACTTGATATAGTTATTGAAGGTAACCTTATGGTTCAGGTTGGTGAGCATAAAGAAACTTTAGGCCCCGGTGACAGTATTTATTATGATTCCGGCACACCACACGGTATGATTGCCGTAAACGGTAAAGACTGCAGCTTCTATGCGATAGTTCTTAACCCATCGGGTGAGCCTATTCCGGAAATTACAGTGGCCAAAAAGGTTGATGCTCCTCATAAAAAGAGCACAAAAGATACTAAAGAACGCATTTATAAAAAGTTTATCGATGCTGAAGAAGACGAAAACGGTACTCCCATTTCCGTTAAATTCAAAAATGATGAGCATTTCAATTTTGCTTTTGATATTATGGATGAAATTGCAAAGAAAGACCCCGACAAAATTGCAATGCACTATGTTTCAAACAGCAAAGAATATAAAAACTTCACATTCAAAGAGGTTATGCAAAACACAAATCGCTGCGCAAATTACTTTAAGAGCTTGGGCATAAAAAAGGGCGATCGTGTAATGCTTGTGCTTAAAAGGCATTATCAGTTCTGGTTTGCAACTCTTGCTCTTGAAAAAATCGGCGCAATCTCAATCCCTGCAACAAATCAGCTCCTTGTGCATGATTTTGATTACAGATTCAAAGCAGCAAATGTTACCTCTATTATCTGCACTGCAGATGGTGAGGTTTGTGCAAATGTTGACGAAGCCCTCAAAAATTATGACGGCATGGTCAATAAGATGATTGTTAATGGCGAAAGAGAAGGCTGGAGAACCTTTAATGATGAGTATGTTCTTTATTCTTCTCATTATCCCAGACCTGCAGATGCACCCTGTGGTGAAGATTATATGCTTATGTACTTTACCTCCGGCACCTCAGGTTATCCCAAAATCGCAACTCACAACTATTTATATCCTCTCGGTCAGTTCCATACTGCAAAGTATTGGCACAATGTTGACCCGGACGGTATTCACTTCTCAATATCCGATACAGGCTGGGCAAAAGCAGCTTGGGGTAAGCTTTACGGCCAATGGATGTGCGAAACATCGCTGTTCATTTATGACTTTGACCGTTTCCATGCCGAAGATGTTTTGCCTATGTTTGCAAAATACAATATCACCACTTTCTGCGCACCTCCCACGATGCTCAGAATGTTAATAAAAGAGGATATAAGCCATTACGACCTTTCCTCAATCCAGCATATGACCACCGCCGGCGAAGCACTGAACCCTGAGGTTTATCGCCAATTTGAAAAACTTACGGGCTTGCAGATTCTTGAAGGCTTCGGCCAAACGGAAAGCCCTGTTTTACTTGCAAACTTCAGAGGCGCAGAGCATAAAGTTGGCTCGATGGGCAAACCTGCTCCCCACCTTAATATCCAACTTCTTGATGCAGATGATAAACCTGTTCCTCCCGGAGAAAACGGAGAAATTTGTGTTGATATAAGTAATGGCATTCCTCATGGTATTGCAGTTTGCTATTACGGCTCGGAAGAAAAAACCGCAGAAACCTGGCGCAACGGCTGGTATCATACCGGCGATACAGCTTGGAAGGATGAAGACGGCTTCTTCTGGTATGTTGGCCGTGTTGATGATGTTATCAAGTCCTCCGGTTACCGCATAGGGCCATTCGAGATTGAAAGTGTTATCATGGAGCTTCCATATGTGCTTGAGTGCGGCGTATCAGCCGCTCCGGATCCGGTAAGAGGTCAAATTGTTAAAGCAAGTATAGTGCTTGTTAAAGGCACGGAAGGCACGGAAGAGCTTAAAAAAGAAATTCAAAATTATGTTAAAGAGCATACCGCTCCTTACAAATATCCGAGGCTCGTTGTTTTCAAGGATGAGCTTCCGAAAACAGTAAGCGGCAAAATCATGAGAAATAAACTTTAACATACAATTAATCAGAAAGGAAGATTTATTATGGAAATCAAGATTACAAAAACCACAACCCCAAAGGCAAAGCCCACAGATGAATCCAAGCTCGGTTTCGGCAAAGTATTCACAGATCACATGTTCGTAATGGATTATTCAGCAGACAAGGGCTGGCACGATGCAAGAATCGTACCTTTCGATTATATCCCCATACATCCCGCTGCAAGTGTTCTTCATTACGGCACAGAGATTTTTGAGGGTCTTAAAGCTTACAGAACAGTCAACGGCGACATTGCTTTATTCCGTCCTATTGAAAACATCAGAAGAATGAATAACAGCGCAGAGCGCCTTTGCCTTCCTCAGATTGATGAGGCAGACGCAATGCAGATTTTCGATACTCTTGTTGAGCTTGAAAAAGATTGGGTTCCTCATTCAGAGGGCACATCTCTTTACATCAGGCCTTTCATGATAGGTAATGATGAAAACCTCGGCGTTCACGCAGTTCACAACGCAAGGTATGTTGTAATTCTTTCCCCATCCGGTGCTTACTACGCAGAGGGCATTAACCCGGTTAAGATTGCCATTGAATCCGAAGACGTCAGAGCAGTAAGAGGCGGCACAGGCTATGCTAAGTGCGGCGGCAACTATGCTGCATCTCTCCGTGCAGGCCAAAAGGCAGAAGAAAAGGGCTTCACTCAGGTTCTTTGGCTTGATGGTGTTGAAAGAAAGTACATCGAGGAAGTTGGTTCAATGAACGTTATGTTCAAAATCAACGGCGAAATCGTTACTCCTAAACTTACAGGCTCTGTTCTTCCCGGTATCACCAGAAAGAGCTGCGTAGAACTTCTTAAGCAAAAAGGCTATACTGTTTCCGAAAGACTCCTCTCAGTTGACGAGCTTGAGGATGCTGCAAAGAATGGTACTCTTGAAGAGGCATGGGGCACCGGCACTGCAGCAGTTGTTTCACCTATCGGCTGGCTCAGCTACAAGGGTGACGAATTTGAAATCAGCAACGGTAAAATCGGCGAGGTTACACAGATGCTTTATGATGAACTCACAGGCATCCAGTGGGGCAAACTCGAAGATAAAAACAATTGGATTCACAAGGTATGCTGAATCATAAGCGAGTAACTTTATTCTGCGGCCACTACGGCAGCGGCAAAACAAACATTGCTGTGAACTATGCTTTATGGCTTAAAAGCATCGGTGAAGAAACAGATATTGCGGATATGGATATAGTTAATCCCTATTTTCGCACAAAGGATAGCGAAAAGGAGCTTAATGATGCCGGTATACGGCTCATAAGCCCTCACTATGCAAATACCAATGTGGATTTGCCTGCTCTTCCCCAAGAGCTTTACGGCTTGTTTCAGCAAAAAAATCGCTGTGCAGTGCTTGATATAGGCGGTGACGACCGAGGCGCTTACGCCCTTGGCAGATTTACTCCCTATATAATTGAGGAAAATAACTATGATAACTTTTTCGTGGCAAATTTCTTCAGGCCTCTTACTCAGAATGCCGCAGATTCTATAGAAGTTATGCACGAAATTGAAATCGCAGGTAAAGTACCTTTTACGGGAATCATTAACAATTCAAATTTAGGAGAAGAAACTACCGCAAAGGATATCGAAGGCACATACGGACTTGCGGAAGAATTATCAAAGCTGTCCGGCCTTCCCATTGTTATGACTACCGTAAAGGACTCTATAGCAGGGAGCGTAAAAGGAGAAAATATTTTCCCAATTAAGCTTCAGGCAAAATATTATTAACGAAAGGAATGTGTTTTTATGAACAAAGTAACCTTTGACACGGATTTATGCAAGGGCTGTGGGCTTTGCGTTTCGGCTTGCCCAAAGCAGATACTTGTAATTGCAAAGGATAAGATCAATAAAAAAGGACATTCTCCCGCCGAAATGACTGACCAAAGCAAGTGCATAGGCTGTGCTTTCTGTGCAACTATGTGCCCTGACTGCGTTATTACAGTAGAAAAAGGAGTGTGAGATAAATGTCTGAAAAAGTTCTTATGAAAGGTAACGAGGCTATTGCAGAGGCTGCTATAAGAGCAGGCTGTATGCACTATTTCGGTTACCCTATTACTCCCCAAACCGAGCTTGCTGCTTATATGGCAAAAAGAATGCCTAAAATCGGTGGAACCTTCCTTCAGGCTGAAAGCGAAATTGCTGCAATCAACATGGTATACGGGGTTTCCAGCACAGGTAAGAGAGTTATGACCTCTTCCTCAAGCCCCGGAGTTTCACTTAAACAGGAAGGTATTTCCTATATTGCAGGTGCAGACCTTCCCGCACTTATCGTAAATGTTCAAAGAGGTGGCCCAGGCCTTGGCGGCATTCAGCCTTCACAGTCCGATTATTTCCAGGCAACAAAGGGTGGCGGACACGGTGACTATCACCTTATCGTTCTTACCCCTGCATCGGTTCAGGAAATGGCAGACCTTACCGGCCTTGCTTTTGAGCTTGCCGATAAATACAGAATGCCCGCAATGCTTCTTGCAGACGGCACAATGGGCCAGATGATGGAGCCTGTTGAGCTTCCCGAAACAGCGCCTAAGATGATTGAAAAGCCTTGGGCTGTTACCGGCACGGAAATGAAGAGAAAGCACAATATTATCAATTCTCTTTACCTTGTTCCCGAAGAACTTGAAAAAGTAAACTTTGAGAGATACGAAAGATATAAGGCTGTTGAAGAAAACGAAGTAAGATATGAAGAGTTTATGATGGATGACGCTGAAATCTGCGTTGTTGCGTTCGGTATCGCTGCTCGTGTTTCAAGAAATGCTGTTGTTGAGGCAAGAAAACAAGGCATTAAAGCCGGCCTTATCAGACCCATTACAATTTGGCCATTCCCCAAAGCACCTATTGCAAAAGCAGCAACACATTGCAAAGAAATTATCTCCGTTGAGCTTTCAATGGGCCAGATGATTGAGGATATTACCCTTGCAGCAGAATGTAAGGTTCCCGTAACTCTTTGCAATAGAGCAGGTGGTATGATTCCCGCACCGGAGCAGGTTCTTGAATCAATAAAAAAAGCAGCAGGAGGTAACAAATAATGGCAGTTGTTTTTGAAAAACCGAAAAGTTTGACAGATGCTCCCCTTCATTATTGTCCCGGCTGCACTCACGGCATTATTCACCGTCTTGTAGCACAGGCTATTGATGAGCTGGGAATAGAGGGTAAAACCATCGGCGTAGCACCCGTTGGCTGTGCAGTTATGGCTTATAATTATTTCACTTGTGACATGGTAGAGGCTGCCCACGGCAGAGCTCCCGCAGTTGCAACAGGCCTTAAAAGGTCTTTACCCGAAAATATTATTTTCACCTATCAGGGTGACGGCGACCTTGCTTCAATCGGTATGGCAGAGACCGTTCACTCCGCCACAAGAAACGAAAATATTACAATCATATTCGTAAATAATGCAATTTACGGTATGACAGGCGGCCAAATGGCTCCTACATCTCTTCCCGGCCAGGTTACTCAGACTTCACCTTACGGCAGAGATGTTACTACTGCAGGATTCCCAATCAGAATTTGCGAGCTTCTTTCAACCCTTGACGGCCCCGAGTATATTGCCCGTGTTGCCGTTAACAACGTAAAGAATGTTAAACAGGCTCAGAAAGCTATTAAAAAGGCTTTTGAAAATCAGGTTAACAACAAAGGTTTCTCACTTGTTGAGGTTGTATCTTCCTGCCCCACAAACTGGGGCATGACTCCCGATGCGGCTCTTCAATGGATTGATGAAAAGATGATTCCTTATTATCCTCTCGGTGTTTATAAGGACAGAAGCGCAGCAAAGGAGGCCGAATAATATGACTACTGAAATCCTTATTGCCGGATTCGGCGGTCAAGGCGTTCTTTTCGCAGGTAAATTCCTTGCATACAAAGCACTTCTTGAAAATAAGCAGCTCAGCTGGCTCCCTTCATACGGCCCTGAAATGAGAGGCGGCACTGCAAACTGCAGCGTTATAATCAGCGATGAACCCGTAGGTTCACCTATCGTTGCAAAGCCCGACGTGCTTGTTGTTATGAATCTTCCTTCCCTTGATAAATATGAAGATGCAGTTGTTCCCGGCGGCAAGATTTTTGTTGATTCCACCCTCATTGAGAGAAAGGTTAAGAGAACGGATGTTGATGTTTATTACATTCCCGCTACTCGCCTTGCAGCAGAAATCGGTGCTCCCACTCTTGCAAATATGATTATCACCGGCAAACTTATCAAAGAAACCGGTGTTTTGCCCTACAATAATATTGATAAGGCTCTTGATAAGATCGTTTCCGCAAGAAAAGCAAACCTTAAAGAAATTAACTTTAAGGCCCTTGATACAGGATATAACTCATAAAATTAAAATTAGAAATCTCCGCTCCCAATAATGGTTGAGCGGAGATTTTTCTCTCTAAAGATAATTTTTATTCCAGTTCAAAAGCACCGGTATATAAGCTGTAATATGTGCCTTTTTCGGTTATAAGCTGTTCGTGATTGCCACGCTCAATAATATGGCCATGGTCAAGCACCATAATAACATCGGAATCCTTAACGGTTGAAAGCCTGTGAGCGATTACAAATACCGTTCTGTTTTCCATGATTTTATCCATACCTCGCTGAACAATGGCTTCTGTACGGGTATCAATGGAAGATGTTGCTTCATCAAGAATCATAACCGGGGGGTCGGCAACGGCAGCTCTGGCAATTGAAATAAGCTGTCTTTGACCTTGAGAAAGATTGGAGCCGTTATTTGCAAGCTCTGCATTATAGCCTCCGGGCAAACGGGTAATAAAATCATCTGCACCGGCAAGCTTAGCTGCTTCAATACATTCTTCGTCTGTTGCATCAAGGCGGCCATAACGGATGTTATCCATAACCGTGCCGCTGAAAAGGTTTGTATCTTGAAGTACAAGACCTAAAGAACGCCTTAAATCTGCTTTTTTAATTTTGTTGATATTTATACCATCATAGCGAATTTTGCCATCGGCAATATCATAAAATCTGTTTATAAGATTTGTAATTGTGGTTTTGCCTGCACCCGTTGCGCCTACAAAAGCAACCTTCTGGCCGGGCTCTGCATAAACGGAAACGTCGTGTAAGACATCTTTGCCTTCAACATAAGCAAAGTCTACATTGAACATTCTTACATCGCCTTTAAGCTCTGTGTAAGTAACAGTGCCGTCACGGTGAGGGTGTTTCCAGGCCCACCTGCCTGTGCGTTTGTCCGTTTCGGTAATAGTGCCGTCCGGAGCAATTGATGCATTCACAAGAGTAACATAGCCATCGTCTGTTTCCGATTCTTCGTCAATAATGGAGAAAATTCTGTTTGCACCCGCCATAGCCATAACAACGGCATTTATTTGCTGCGAAAGCTGATTTACGTTGCCGGTGAATTGCTTTGTCATATTAAGAAACGGAACAATAATGCTTACACTCATTGCCATACCGGAAATGCTGATGTTTTTTGCTCCCGTAATCATAAACAGGCCGCCGGCAACGGCGATTAAAACATAGAGCAGGTTGCCTAAATTCATTATAATCGGGCCAAGTGTATTGGCGTAAGCATTCGCTCTGAACGCATCATGAAAAAGGGCTTCATTTACTTCATCAAAATCTTGTTGGCTCTTTTCTTCATGATTAAAAACTTTGACAACCTTTTGACCGTTCATCATTTCCTGAATGTATCCCTCTGTTTTACCGAGAGAAATTTGCTGGCGAAGGAAATATTTTGCCGAACCTCCGCCGATTTTGCCGGAAATAAGAGTCATTAAAACAACGCTGACAAGCACAATGGCAGTAAGCCAAATGCTGTAATAAATCATGATAAAGAGAACAGCTATTACAATAATTATTGCTTGAACAAGAGTGGGAACAGATTGGGAAACGAGCTGACGAAGAGTATCAATGTCGTTGGTGTAGTAGCTCATTATATCCCCGTGTTTATGGGTGTCAAAATATTTGATGGGTAAGCTTTGCATCTTTTCAAACATGGTTCCTCTCATTTTGCAAAGGAAGCCTTGAGTGATATATGCCATAAGCTGGTTATATGCAGTAGCGGAAAGAATGGAAAGTATATACATTCCCACAAGCAAAACAAGCTTTGAAATGATAATTTCTCTTGCTCCTTCCCAGTTGCCGGTTTTGCTCCAATCCTCAATAACCTGAGTTATATTTTGAATAAATATTGCCGGCACTGCAGCTGCAACAGCCGTAAAAGCAATACATAAAAGAGCAACGGGAAATAAGACAGGGCAAAATTTAAAAAGATACTTAAAAATTCTGCCGAGAACTTTTAAATCAAGGCTCGGTTTTTTGCTGCTTTTATCAGGCATTATCTTCACCTCCGCTTGTAGTTTGTTGCAGGTGAACCTCACGGTAAATTTCACTTCTCGCAAGAAGTTCTTCATGAGTGCCTATATCCACAACGGCTCCGTTATCCATAACTATAATCATACCTGCATCTTGGACGGAAGAAATGCGTTGAGCAATGATTATCTTTGTGGTTTCGGGAATAAATGAACGGAAGCCCTCACGGATTAAAGCGTCTGTTTTGGTATCAACAGCACTTGTTGAATCATCGAGAATGAGAATTTTAGGCTTTTTAAGAAGAGCTCTGGCAATGCAAAGCCTCTGCTTTTGACCGCCGGAAACATTTGTGCCACCTTGCTCGATTTTTGTGTCATATCCATCGGGGAAGGTTGAAATAAATTCATCTGCCTGAGCAAGCTTACAAGCCTCAATCATTTCTTCATCTGTTGCATTGGGATTGCCCCAGCGAAGGTTATCTTTAATTGTACCGGAGAAAATAACATTCTTTTGAAGCACCATGGCAACCGCATCACGCAGTGCGGTAAGGTCATATTCTTTAACATTTCTGCCGCCGACCTTTACAGTGCCTTCGGTAACATCATAAAGGCGGGGAATAAGTTGAACGAGGGTTGATTTGCCGACGCCTGTGCCGCCGAGGATGCCAACTGTTGCGCCTGTCGGAATATGCAAGGTAGTGCTTGAAAGAGAATATCTATCGGATTTTTCGGAATATTTAAAAGCTACATTTTCAAAATCGACACTGCCGTCGGAAATTTCATAAACGGGATTTTCAGGGTTAGTAAGAGTTGATTCTTCCTTAAGTACCTCACTTATCCTGTTTATGGATTCAGCGCTCATTGTAAGAATAACAAAAATAAGTGACAGGAACATTAGAGACATAAGAATTTGGAAAGCGTAAGTAAGCATTGCGCTGAGTTGGCCTACACCAATGGTGATTTCACCGCCGAAGCTTCTTGTTATGCCGTTATCTCTGAGTATTATTCTTGCGCCTACATACATGATAAACACAAGGTTAAAGTTTACGCAAATTTGCATAAGGGGGTTATTGAGGGCAACGACTCTTTCTGCAAAAGTGAAATCTTTACGAATATTCTCAGCTGAGGCGTCAAATTTTTGCTTTTCATATTTTTCACGAGCAAAGCCTTTAACAACCCTCATACCTCTGATATTTTCTTCAATTGATTCATTAAGAGCATCGTACTTTTTGAAAACTCTGCGGAATGCAGGGGTGGCAATTCTTATAACTATTGCAAGTCCTATTACAAGCACGGGAATAATGAAGACGAAAGTCATTGCAAGTGAGCCGGCCATCCTGTAAGCCATAACTATACTGAAAATTACCATAAGCGGGCATCGTATAGCTGATCTTATGAAATTCATATATGCAAATTGAATATTTGCAATGTCTGTTGTAAGACGGGTTACAAGGGACGATGATGAGAATTTATCCACATTGCCAAAGGAAAAATCCTGAACTTTTGAATAGACATCGTGCCTTAGATTTTTTGCAAAGCCCGCTGCAGCTTTTGAACAGGTGTATCCGGCAGCACCGCCGCAGCAAAGAGAAATACAAGCCATTAAAATAAGCTTTAGGCCTGTTTCCAGCACACCTGTAAGAGCATCTTTTGCAGCATCGCCTGTAAGGCCGGAGAAAGCTTTAATATTATTAACAAGATCTGCGGTAAGGGTAGGAATTTGACATTCCATAAAAGCTTCGCCTATCATAAATAAAAAAGTGATAAATGTGGGAGCTTTATATTCACGCAGACACTTTAAAAGCCTTTTCAAGCAGAGCACCTACCTTTCTTATATTATAGATTTATTGACGCAATATTATATATTAAATTTTAATATAATGCAATGTGAAAAATACATAAATTAACAGGATGTATATCTTGATTTTTTTTAAGAATTAATGTAAGATTAAAGCTGCTACAGTTAGAAGTTACTTTGTTCAATGTGAAATGTGGAATGAAATGGAGATTGCGCAGCAATCTTCGATTATATAATTTTGCAGGAACTGCACACTAACCACTTTTCATTGCTAATTCCACATTAGGCTTTGGCCTATATTGCTAATTGCTGATCCAGCAAAGCAACAGCTATCACATGATTGGAGATAAATTTATGGTTTATGTAACCGGAGATATGCATGGAGATTATGCAAGGTTTGAAAATCCTGCTTTCAAAAAGTTTACAAAAGACGATATCCTTATAGTTTGCGGCGATTTCGGCTTCCTGTGGGACGGCAGCAAAGAGGAACAAAAGCGCCTTAGAAAGTTGGCAAAAAAGAAATTTACTATTTGCTTTATTGACGGCACACATGAAAACTTCGAAATATTAAATTCTTTCTCTGAAGAAAAATGGAATGGCGGTAAGGTACATAAAATTACAGATAATATTTATCATCTTATGAGAGGCCAAATTTTCAGAATTGACAACATGACTTATTTCACTATGGGCGGTGGCGAAAGCCCGGATATTGATATAAGATTTGAAGAAAATGCTTGGTCTAAGGATGAGTTTCCCACAAGGGAAGAAATGATTGAGGGCGCTAACAATCTTGAAAAATTAGATTGTAAAATAGATTTTATAATTACCCACGAACCTCCCGTGAAGGTTAAGTCTTTTTTACAATTAAAAGATGGTGAAAACGCAACGGTAAACGGACTTAATACTTATTTTGAAGAGCTTTCCGGGGTTTGCACTTACAGACGATGGTTTTTCGGATCCATGCATCTTGATAAATATATTTCCTCGTCACTTTTGGCGGTCTATAAAGACATTATAAGTGCAGTTACCGGAGAGATTATGTAAACTCAAATGTGGAACATATAATATATGGTATTTGTGCATTGTTCCCGATTTCAAATTCTAAATGAAGAAGCTCCCCTTTAGGCGGTTCGCCATAGGGATTTTTAGAAAACAAGAAAATTTCATAGGCTGACACGCCTCAAGCGGAGAAAACGCAGTCATGTAGT
>CAVHYZ010000001.1:43304-57017 GCA_963640495.1 Acutalibacteraceae bacterium | reverse complement strand
AAATAACGGAATACAACCTTCATCACGGACTTTCAAAGGAAATAAATGACATGAGCCTTAATATTAAATCAACAGCCATGACAATGCTTGAAAGTTAAAAAATATATAAGAGAGAGGTGAATAAACTTGGCATTTGACGGTCTTTCAGATAGACTTGAAGCTACCTTCAAAAGCTTAAGAAGCAAAGGCAGCCTAACAGAGGGGGACGTACGTTCCGCAATGAGAGAGGTGCGTATGGCACTTCTTGAAGCTGATGTAAACTACAAGGTTGCCAAGGATTTCACCAACACGGTTACCGAAAAAGCTATAGGTGAAAAGGTAATGGAAAGCCTTACCCCTTCACAGATGGTTATAAAAATAGTACACGAAGAGCTTGTTAATCTTATGGGCGGAACAAACGCAAAACTCGCTTACGCAGCTCATCCGCCTACAATAGTTCTTATGTGTGGCCTTCAAGGTTCAGGTAAAACCACTCACTGTGCAAAGCTCGCCTTGAAGTTAAAAAAAGAAAATCACCGTCCACTTCTTGTCGCCTGCGACGTTTACAGGCCTGCCGCAATTAAGCAGTTACAGGTTGTAGGCGAGCAAGCCGGTGTACCCGTTTTTGAAATGGGTCAAGGTAACCCTGTTGAAATATCCAAAGCAGCTGTTGCTGAAGCAAAACTCAAGGGATATGATTATGTTATCATTGATACCGCAGGCCGACTTCATGTAGACGAAGAGCTTATGAATGAGCTTAAAAACATCAAAGCAGAAGTTAAACCTCACGAAATACTTCTTGTTGTTGATGCTATGACAGGTCAGGATGCCGTTAATGTGGCAACATCATTTGACGAAGCCCTCGGCATTGACGGACTTATTCTTACAAAGCTTGACGGTGACACGAGAGGTGGTGCGGCACTTTCCGCAAGAGCTGTTACCGGTAAGCCTATTAAATTCATAGGTACAGGCGAGAAACTTGAAAATCTTGATGTTTTCCATCCGGACAGAATGGCAAACAGAATTCTCGGTATGGGCGATGTTCTTTCCCTTATAGAAAAGGCAGAGCAAACCCTTGATATGAAAAAAGCCGAAGAACTTGAGAAAAAACTTATGCAAAATAAGTTTGACCTTAATGATTTGCTTGATCAATTCCGTTCTATAAAAAAAATGGGTTCAATCCAAGATATGCTTGAGCTTATCCCCGGAGTTGGCAAAAAAGCTAAAGATATAGATGTTGATGAGAGACAATTTGATCGCTTGCAAGCAATAATACTTTCTATGACACCAAAAGAAAGAGCTCACCCGGACATAATCAATCCTTCACGCAAAAAAAGAATTGCGGCAGGATGCGGACAAACTGTCGAGGATGTCAACAAACTGTTAAGTCAATACAAGCAAATGCAAAAAATGTTTAAGCAATTAAATGGCAAATCGGGCAAGCGCCATAGGAAGCAACGAATGAGACTTCCGAAAGGCTTTGACCCATCACAATTTGGGATGTAATACAGCAAAAGCTGGTGCATTTATAAATAATTCAGATCAATATTTGGAGGAATTTTATCATGGCAGTAAAAATTAGACTTCGCCGCATGGGCGCAAAGAAAAACCCTTTCTATCGTATCGTAGTAGCAGATTCAAGATACCCTCGTGACGGTAGATTCATTGAAGAAATCGGCACTTACAATCCGCTTAACAAGCCTTCAGAGGTTAAGGTAGATGCAGACAAAGCTAAGCAGTGGCTTGCTAATGGCGCTCAACCCACAGATACTGTTAAGGCTCTTCTCAAGAAGGAAGGTATCCTTTAATGGAAAAATTACTTGTCAGCATAGCTCAGGGCCTTGTCGAGGCTCCCGATGCTGTTAAAGTAACAGTGGAGGAAGGCGAAAACGCCACAATATATCATCTTCATGTAGCAGAAGATGATATGGGCAGAGTAATCGGCAAGCAGGGCAGAATTGCCAAAGCTATCCGCACGGTTATGAGAGCTGCCGCAATACGTCAAAACACAAGGGTTGTAGTGGAAATTGATTAAAGATTATCTTGAAATCGGCGAAATAGTTGGAACACATTCAATTCATGGAGAGGTTCGCCTTAATCCCTGGTGTGATTCCCCTGATTTCGTTAAAAAATTCAAAACTCTTTATTTTGACAACGAAGGCAAAAATGCCGTTGCAGTTAAAAGTGCAAGGTCTCACGGCAATGTTGTTTTACTGAAGCTTGAGGGTACCGATACAGTTGAGCAGGCACAAAAAATGCGCGGAAAAGTTCTTTGGATGCGCAGAAAAGATGCCAAACTTCCGAAAGGCAGTTACTTTATTGCTGAGCTTATAGGCTGTAAAGTTTATGATGCAGACAATAACGAAATTTGCTATGGTGAACTCACAGATGTAAGCGAAACAGGTGCTAATGACGTTTGGCACATTACTAACAGCAAAGGCGAATACCTTATTCCGGCCATTCCTGATGTTGTTATTGATACTGATGTTGAAAATAATAACATTCTCATAAAGCCACTGAAAGGTATATTTGACGATGAGGATTGATATTTTAACCTTATTTCCCGAAATGTGCCTTAGAGTCCTTTCCGAAAGCATAATAGGTCGAGCACGCGAAAACGGATTTGTTGAAATCAACTGCCGAAATATTAGAGATTACACACTCGATAAGCATAATAGAGTGGACGACTCCCCTTACGGCGGAGGAACAGGTATGATTATGCAGACTCAGCCTATTTATGATTGCTTTCAATCTTTATGTGATGAAATTGGCACAAGACCGCACCTCATATATATGTCTCCGCAAGGCAAAACTTTAACTCAAGAAAAGGTTAAAGAACTTGCAAAAATGGATAATTTCGCTATTCTTTGTGGCCACTATGAAGGTGTAGATGAAAGAATAATACAGGAAATTGTGGATGAAGAGATCTCCATTGGAGATTATGTTATTACAGGCGGCGAATTACCCGCCTTAATTCTTGCAGATGCGGTTTCCCGAATGCTTCCTGGAGTGCTTGCAAACGAAGACGCATACACACTTGAAAGCCACTATTCAGGGTTGCTTGAGTACCCTCAGTACACTCGTCCTTATAAGTGGCACGGAATGACTGTGCCCGATGTGCTTACATCCGGCCATCACGCAAATATTCAAAAATGGCAAAGGGAACAAAGCCTTAAAAAGACATTAGAAAGGCGCCCGGATTTGCTAAAAAACACTGAGCTTTCAAAAAAGGATAAAGCGTTTTTGGAAAGCATTAAATAAATATGTAAAAAACACTTGCATTTTGCTCTTTTCTATGGTAAAATGCACACTGTTATGATAGGTTTTACTGAAAGAGGTGAACACAAATGAAGGAAGGAATCCATCCTAATTACCATCAGACACAGGTTCGTTGTGCTTGTGGTGAAGTTATTGAAACCGGTTCTACAAAAGACAATATGAAAGTTGATATTTGCTCAAAATGTCATCCTTTCTTTACCGGCAAACAGAAGCTCGTTGATACAGGCGGACGTGTTGATCGTTTCAACAAGCGTTTCGGTCTTAACAACAAATAAGAGAAGCAAATCAGCGGTGCATTTATTGCACCGCTTTGCTTTTATGTGGAGATTTATGGATAAAAGCTATAAAACAATAAAGAATGAAGCCCATATTGAATATATAATTAAAAAATCTAGATTTATAGGTCACATAAAACCTGTTACCACACAAGAGGAAGCTCTTTCGTTCATACAAGAAATATCAAAAAAATATTGGGATGCAACACATAACGTTTATGCATACATTTTGCGAAACGGCGGAATAAAGCGATTTTCAGATGATGGTGAGCCTCAAGGCACCGCCGGCATCCCCTCGCTTGATGTACTTGAAAAAAGCGGAATTACGGACTGTGTCGTCGTTGTTACAAGATATTTCGGTGGCATAATGCTCGGTGCAGGCGGTCTTGTAAGAGCTTATTCTCACTCTGCCTCATTAGCCGTAAATGCAGCAGAACCTATTACAATAGCTATTTGTGCAAAATTAAAAATTAAATGTGATTATAATTTTTACGGCAAGCTTGCCTCTCTTATTCCGGAAAGCGGAGGAATTATTGAAGACACAGCTTATGAAGACAATGTAACTGTTACTTTTAGGCTTCCACTCTCTTATGTTGACTCTTTTAACTCTAAACTTATTGACTGTTCAAACGGTAAATACAATGCAGATAAAATCGATGAGTTTTTTGCCGAAATCAGTTAATGTAGCTTTTTATTCTAACTAAAGTCCAACAATTATATTAAGCTAATCCCGGCAGCATACTGTTTCATTGCTGCCGGGATAACTTTGTTCTCATTTATTATTAAAAGTGACGCAAATAATTTAAATACCTACTTTTTGACCAACAGTTAAAACAATCTGAGTGGAAGTTGAAATTGTTGGAAGAAGAGTGCTTGATGGGCTTTGAGATATAACTTTACCATTATCAGAAGCACTTATGCCGTCAGATGTATAATTTATTTTTATGTTGTTGAATCCGGCTGAAATAAGTGTTGCTTTTGCATCTTCCATAGTTTTACCGGTAACATCCGGAAGTGTCTTGACAGTTCCGGATGAAGAAGAATTTGCGTAGTTGGCATTACTGACAGTTGGGTTTGAAACCGAGAAGTCAACTGTACAAGTATAATATTCTTTACTATCAATATATACCTTTACACTTGTATTGGTCTCTGAACCTGTAACACTGAATGTATAGTCACTTCCGTCCATTATGAGGCTCTTACTGATTTGGTTTTCATTATTAACATAAACCTCAAATCTTCCGTTTTGATCAGTAGAAGGAAGACTTATTTTAATATTGGCAGTCTTATCTTCCGGGCCACTGCTTACCACAACGGTAATTCTTGTACCCTCCATAACCTTATCGCCCTCTGCCGGATTTTGAGAAATAATTGTGCCGGCTTCTTTATCACTTGCTTTCTCTTCAAAATTGGTATCAAGAGCAAGTTTCATTGATTCAAGCATTTCTTTTGCCATGTCGGTGGTATAGCCAACAATGTTAGGAACTTCTATAAGATCTTCATCACTCGCATAGTAAAGTATTACTGTGCTGCCTTCTGTTGCCTGAGTATTTGCTGCCGGTGAAGTTTTTATTACCGTGCCGAAATCAACTGTTACGCTCGGAGTGGGAAGAAGCTGAACAACAAAGCCTTTTGCCTCCAGCTCCGATTGAGCCGTTTCCCAGTTTTTACCGGAAACATCGGGAATTGTAATAGGCTCGCTGTTATCCACAACCTTTAATATGATTACAGTGGCGGACGGATCAATTTTTGTTTTAGCCGCGGGATCTTGATCGAACACAAGGCCATCCTCAAGCAGAGAATTTGATTCCTCAACAACTTGGATTGTAAACTCACTATACTCGGTGTTTCCCAAAATATCCGTTTCATAACTCATTCCGTAAAAATTGGGAACCTCAACCTTGGAGGACTTAAATACATCCGTAAAGAAGAAAAGACATACAAAAACAACAATTCCTATAACAACAAGACCTAATATTACACCGATAGCTATGAATCCGCCTTTGCCTTTTGAGTTGCCGTCGTCATAATCATCCTCATTGCCCGGAATAACAAGGGGAGCCGGCTTTTGAGGAACCGGTTTTGAAGCCGTATGCTGAACAACAGGGCCATTAGGATTCACAAATTTTGTAGGATCTGAATCAACAAAATATTCTTGTCTGAACTGAACATTAGGATTTCTCTTGAATTCTTCAATATCAAGAAGCATTTCGGATGCCGTTTGATACCTTGCCTTAGTATCTTTTTCCATTGCCCTTTTAACAATCTGTTCAAGACCTATCGGAATATTGGGGTTAATTTCTCTTATGCTTTTAGCATCATTTTGAAGCTGCATAAGAGCAACGGAAACACTGTTATCTGAAACAAAGGGCAGAGTGCCGGTAAGCATCTCATACATTACAACACCAACGGAATAAATATCCGTTCTTTCATCAATTGAGTTGCCCCTTGCCTGCTCCGGACTAATATAGTGCACAGAACCTATAGCGGAATCTGTCATGGTCTTGGTGTCGCTGTAACTGAAGCGTGCAATGCCAAAATCCGATATTTTAATGGTACCGTTTGAAAGCAAAAGAATATTCTGTGGCTTAATATCACGGTGGATTATACCTTTATCATGAGCGTGCTGAAGAGCTCGAAGAATTTGCATGGTAAAATGGATGGTTTCTTTTATACCAAGTCTTCCCTGCTGCTCAATATATTCTTTAAGAGTGATGCCTTCAACATACTCCATCACTATATACTGAAGCCTATCACCGTAATTAACATTGTAAACCTTAACTATATTGGGATGTGACAAAAGGGAAATTGCTTTTGATTCATTTTTAAATCTGCGCCGAAACTCCTCATTTGCAAGAAACTCATCCTTCAAAATCTTAACTGCAACGATTCTGTCGTCAATATTATCATACGCCTTATAAACTACAGCCATACCGCCTACGCCAATCACTTCTTGAATTTCATAACGGCCGTCAAGTCTTTTACCGGTATAATTATCCATATATCAACATCCTTTCTTATTCTCAAACTGAAATGGCAACAACCGTAACATTGTCACCGCCGCCATGTTCAATAGCTTTATTAACAAGTTTACTTACATATTCATCAAGTGAAGAGCCCACTGTCGAAAGCACAATATCATCCACTGTAGAATAATTTGTAAGTCCGTCTGTACACAATAGAACAATATCTCCTGAATTTATATCTTCCTGACAAAAATCCGCTCTTACAGTACTATCAACACCAACAGCTCTTGTAATAAGATGCTTTTTAGGGTGATCAACCGCTTGCTCTTGTGTTATAGTACCATCCTCAATCATTTTTTGAATAACCGAATGGTCACGAGTAAGTTGAAAAATCTCGCTGTTCTTTGGACTTAAAAGATAGGCTCTGCTATCCCCTGCATGAGCAATATAAACATAATTTTGAGTAACTATTGCCGCCACAACAGTGGTGCCCATTCCCTCATATTTTTCATCAGAAAGAGACAGATTGTATATCTGCTTATTTGCAAGATCAATCGAGGAAGTCATCAAAGCTCTTACGGCAATATCACTCATACCTTCATAAAAGCCTTGAGTAATGCGTTCTCTGACAATTCTCACACATTCCCTTGAGGCAACTGCGCCTTCGGCTGCACCGCCCATTCCGTCGCACACTATACCATAGCATACACCGGGATGTATTTCTCCAAAAGAATACGAATCTTGATTGTTTTCACGCTGCATTCCGATATCGGATTTTGCTGCAAGAATCATGATATTTCCCCCTTTTCCTGTTTATGTTTCAGTCTAAGTTGACCACAGGATGCATCAATATCTGAGCCGAGCTTTCGCCTTACGGTAGTTGTTACGCCGGCCTTTTCCAAAATACCGGCAAAACTTTGGACTCTTTCAGGACTGCTGGGTTTGAACGGGCTTTCTTGAACCTCGTTAACAGGTATTAAATTCACGTGGCAAAGCATTCCTCTAAGCCGTGATGCAAGTTCTTTTGCACATTCATCAGAATCATTTATGCCTGAGAGCATTGCATACTCAAAGGAGATTCGCCTTGAAGTTTCTTTTGTATATTTACGGCACACATCAAGGAGTTCTTCAATATGATACCGTTTATTTATCGGCATTATTTTACTTCTAATTTCATTATTTGGAGCGTGTAATGAAATTGAAAGTGTAAGCTGTAAATGTTTATTCAGCAATTCTTGTATTTTGGGAACTACTCCACAAGTTGAGAGAGAAATATTTCTCATTGAAAGGTTAAGCCCTTTTTCATCGGTTACAAGTGTGATAAAGCGCATAACATTCTCAAAATTATCCATAGGTTCTCCCATGCCCATAAGAACAATGTGAGATATTCTTTCGCCTATTTCTTTTTGAGCTCTGTAAACTTGAGAAAGAATTTCTCCGGCAGATAAACTTCTTTTAAAACCTCCCAGAGTAGAGGCGCAAAAAGCACACCCCATTTTACAACCAACCTGTGATGATACACAAATTGTGTAGCCATATTTATATTTCATAACTACACATTCTATGTAATCGCTGTCTGCAACGGAAAAAAGCAGTTTAACCGTGCCGTCTGATGACACCTGCTTACGAACAACAGTGCATGTCACAATCGGAAACTTTTGCTTTAGCTCTTCTCTTAAGTTTTTCGGAAGATTAATCATTTCATCGTAACTTGAAACGAGGTGTTTATGAAGCCATTCATACACCTGTTTTGCTCTAAAAGCCTGTATTGAATTTTCCTTAAAGGCCTGTGACATTTCATCAAAGGTCATTGAAAGAATATCCATAGATTACTCCCTTTTAATCTGTTTTTTCAAGTACTGCTATAAAGAACCCATCTGTGCCGTGAATATGAGGCATTAGAGTTAAATACTTATCTTTTTCAGAATATCTCGGCACATTTGTAAGATATTCTGCTTTTTTGAAATTAGTATGCTCCAATAAAAATTTATCAACAATATCTTCGTTTTCTTTAGGATTAAGAGTACAGGTAGAATAAACTATCCTGCCTTTTGATTTAAGATATTTTACAGAATTACATAAAATTCTGTATTGTATATCCGGTAGTTGAGCAAGCTCAACATTGTTCTTATATCTGATTTCAGGTTTACGCCTTATAATCCCAAGGCCGGAGCAAGGCACATCGCATAAGATTTTATCCGCCTTACCGAAATTTTCATTATAGAGCATAGCATCTGACAAAGTTGCATTAATGCAATCAAGGCCAAGGCGCTGAGCACCTTTCCTTACAAGATCAACCCTTGATTGATATATGTCAAATGCTTTTATTATGCCTTTATTATTCATAAGCTCGGCAATCGTAAATGTTTTTCCGCCCGGAGCCGAACACATATCAAAGATTACATCATTTTCTTTAGGCTCAAGAGCTTTACAGCAAAGCTGAGAAGCTTTATCTTGAGCATGAAACCAACCTTCTTTATAGGCTATAAGCTTATCCACTGCCCCGGTATTGCTCAGCAAAAGCGTATCTGTCATATCAAGAACACGTTCAGAAACAACGCCTTCCTCTGCAAGTTTCCAAATAAGCTCTTCTGTTTCTATTTTTCGAGTATTTACTCTTACGGTAACAGGAGGCGCATCTAATGCACGCTCTGCAATAGCAAGAGCATTGTCAAATCCGTATGCGTCAATCCATAAGCTGATTAACCACTCCGGGCATGAATACCTAATTGCAAGGTACTCAGGGGATTTTTCATCCATTTCAGGATATCTCAATCCATTATCAGATACTCTTCTAAGCACCGCATTCACAAGAGAAGCCGCAAAAGCAGATTTATTAACCTTTGCAAGCTGTACGCTTTCGCTGACGGCGGCATGATTGGGTACTTTATCCATAAAAAGTATTTGATAAGCACCCAAAACAAGAATCGTGTGAAGCTCAGGCTTCAGTTTTTTTGAGGGCTGATTAAGATAAAGACTCAAATTATAATCTATAAGTATAAGACGGTCAAGAGAGCCGTAAACGAGGTTACTTACGAAAGCTCTATCCCTTTCGTCGAGATCCGGATTATCCTTTAACATACTATCAACAACCAAGTTGGAGTATGCTCCGTCTTTATGAATTTTTAAAAGAGCCTCAAAAGCTACCTGTCTTGCACTTTTCAATGGGATACCACCTTATTATCTTCTGTCTCTGTTACCGGTAAATTTGATTATAAATCTAAGTAAATTTGCGAGGGCAACTATCATAGATGCCACATAAGTCATGGCTGCCGCAATAAGCACCTTGCGAGCGCCACCTATTTCGTCTTCTGCAAGAAGACCTGTTTCTTCTATAACCTTAATTGCTCTTTTGCTTGCATCAATTTCTGTAGGAAGAGTTACAAGATGAAAAAGGAAAACAAAAGCATAAAGAGCAAGGCCAACATAAACAAAAACTTGAAATATATCAGCATAATAACTGAGGAAAAAGCCGATTATAGCAAGAGGAAGTCCTATACTTGAACCTATATTGCAAACGGGTATAAGAGCATTTCTTACAAGTATAGGTGTATAATTTTGTGCATGCTGTGCCGCATGGCCCGCCTCATGGCAAGCAACACCTATTGCAGCAACCGAATTTCCTCTGTAAACGTCTTCAGAAAGGCTGATTGTCTTAGTTGTAGGATTAAAATTATCTGTTAATTTACCGCCGATGCCCTGTATCGTAACATCGGTAATACTGTAATAACTTAATATTGTTTGTGCCGCATAAGCTCCCGTAATTCCTCTTGAATTCAGCACCTTTGAATATTTATTGTAGGTTGATTTAACTTTAAATTGGGCAATCATGGCAATTATGAGTGCCGGCACCACAAGAATAAAGTAATAACTGTCATACCAATACATATTGTGCCTCCTTTGAGTTATTCAAATTTATCTTCAGTAATAACATGACCTCTCAAATAGTCCTGAGTGGACATAGATTTTTTTCCTTCCTCCTGAAGTTTCAAAATTTCTATACATTTGCCATCACCGCAAGCAACAACTATTTTTTTATCTTTGCAAACTATTTCACCGGGGAACAAGCCTTTTTCGTTGCAAATAACACTCTCATGAATTTTCAGGGTTTTACCACCGAGTTTGGCAGTTGCACATGGCCATGAATATAAACCTCTGATATGATTATGAACATCCTGAGCGGATTTTGACCAATTTATAGGTGAAAGCTCCTTTGAAAGCATTGAAGCATAGGTAAACTTGCTTTCATCCTGTTTTTGGGGCTTAAGCTCACCTTTAACTGCTGCATCAATCGTTTTTGCCATAACATCAGCACCGATTACCGACAATTTATCGTGAAGCTCCTCAGCGTTCATATTTTCCGTAATATCAATTTCTTCTTTAAGAAGCATATCACCGGTATCAAGACCAACATCCATTTGCATCGAGGTTACACCTGTTTTTTTAAACCCGTTAAGAATAGACCACTGGATCGGTGCAGCTCCCCTAAGAAGAGGAAGAAGAGAAGCGTGAATATTAATACATCCGTATTTGGGATAATCAAGTATCTCCTTGGGTAAAATTTTACCGTAAGCTACCACAATTATGATTTCCGGATTTGCTTCTTTAACCATTTCTAAAGCTGTACCATCCTTCATTTTTACAGGTTGATATACGGGAATATCATATTTAACAGCAAGCTCTTTAACCGGCGGTGGAGTTAAAACTCCGTGCCGGCCTTTAGGTTTATCAGGCTGAGTGAAAACTGCTGTAACTTCATAATTAAGGTCTATTAACTTTTGCAGACAGGGAACGGCAAAATCCGGTGTTCCCATAAATACTACTCTCATTTAATCACCTTATCATCAACTACTTTATCTATAAACAGTACACCGTCAAGGTGATCTATCTCATGGCAGAAACACCTTGCTTTAAGGCCTGTGCCTTTGTAAACACACCATTTTCCGTTTCTGTCTTGTGCCTTAACTTTAACTGTTTCAGGGCGACAGGTTATACCTGATTCATCGGGAATAGAAAGACAACCTTCAACCTCAAACTGCTCTCCTTCTCTTTCGATTATTTCGGGGTTTATAAGCTCAAGATAACCACTATGGTCTTCTGTGCAATCCATAACAATTGCTCTCCTTAAAGTGCCGACTTGTACAGCTGCAAGACCTACACCGTTAGCTTTGTACATAGTTTCTTTCATATCGTCAAGAAGAGTCCAAAGACGATCATTAAATTTTTCAACGGGACGAGAATGTTTGCGAAGAATCTCGTCTCCGATTTTAACAATATTTCTTGTTGCCATTATTCTACCTCACAGCATGGAGTCCGGGTTTATATCTGCATAAACAGACACTGCTTTAAACCGCTTATCCTTGCCAATTTCTCTAAGAATTTCCGATATCATTTGCCTAAAAGATGATTTATTTCGGCATTTTATAATAATTCTATATCTAAATTTTCCTCCGACCTTTGACACCCTTGCAGGCACAGGCCCAAGGACAATAATTTTTTCGTTCTTATATTTTTCTTTTATTTTTTCCTTAAGAAGTGTTATAACTTCGCCTGCTGCAGCCTTTACCGTGATTTCTTCCGTGGAGATAAATCCTATTACGCACAAATCACAATAAGGCGGATAAATAAGACCTTTGCGAATTTTTATTTCCGTATTGTAAAATTCATCATAATTTTGCTTTGCAGCAATACGGATTATATCGTTTTCCGGAGTAAGGGTTTGCACAAGGGCTATTCCCTTGCTTTCACCTCTGCCGCTTCTGCCTACAACTTGGGTCAGAAGGGAAAAAGCTTTTTCGAGGGAACGGAAATCATCATTGTAAAGTTGTTGGTCAACTGAAACCACCCCAACCAAGGTTACATTAGGAAAGTTTAAACCCTTTGCAACCATTTGGGTGCCGAGTAATATATCATACTCGCCTCTTTCAAAAGCTCCTAAAAATTTTTCGTGTGAATCTTTTGCAGTTGTTGTATCTGCATCCATTCGAAGAATTTTTGCCTCAGGGAAAAGTAACTGAAGCTCATCTTCTATTTTTTGAGTGCCAAAGCCCGCATATCTAACAGCATGCTCATGACATTCCGGGCACTCGTCCGTAAACGGTTGTGAATAGCCGCAATAGTGGCACATAAGCCTTTTATTTGCAGCATGATATGTCATGGAAATACTACACTTTGGGCAAGTAATTACCGTTGAGCATGCGTCACAGGCGGCAAATGTATTATACCCTCTGCGATTTATAAGCAAAATGCTTTGTTTCCCATTCTCAATGGTATTTTTTTCGGCTTCATAAAGTTCTTTGCTAATCTCTTTGCATTGTGGCATTTTTTCGGCAGTGCGCATATCCACTGTTACAACCTCGGGCATAAATCCGCTGCCATATCGCTTTGTGAGTGTACAAAGCTCATATTTGCCGTTTAAAGCGTTAGCAAAGCTTTCAACTCTTGGGGTTGCCGATGCAAGAATAAGCAGGCAATTATTATAAGCTGCCCTGCATTTTGCAATATCTATCGCATCATATCTGGGAGTTTGCTCTGATTTATAGGTATGCTCCTGTTCTTCATCTATTATTATAAGTCCGAGATTATCAAACGGAGCAAATACGGCACTTCTTGTGCCTATAACTATTTTTGCTTTGCCGTCTTTCACTCGTTTCCATTGTTCTCTTCTTTCTCTTAACGAAAGAGCGGAATGAAATACAGCAACATCCTTACCATAACGTTTACAAAATATGCTGAGAGCTTGAGGAGTGAGCCCGATTTCGGGCACAAGAAGCAAAGCGCTCTTGCCGCTGTCTAAAACTTCATCCATAACGCTCATATATACAGAAGTTTTTCCGCTGCCCGTTACACCATATAAAAGTGCTGTATAGCGTTTACCTGAAAAAGCAAGTTCTTTTAGTCTGTTAAAAGCATTTTTCTGCTCATCGGTAAGATTAATTGCTGTTCGCTCACCTTCAGTGTTTGAAAGAGAAGCAAAATAATCCACGGGTTTTTCATAAAACTCTGCCACACCATTTTTTACAAGTGCCCCCACTACCGCAGGGGTATTACCTGTAAAATAACATAATTCCTTTACTGTTGCCGTACCTACATCTTTTAAAATATCAACTGTTTCTTTCTGCTTTTTTGTAAGTTTCTTTTCTTCATACTCGGGAAGCAGTCGAACCATTCTCGTTGTTAGGTCGCCGAGATTTTTGATTGCGTCTCTTTGGGTT
>CAVHYZ010000001.1:29846-43294 GCA_963640495.1 Acutalibacteraceae bacterium | reverse complement strand
ACGCATAGATAAATTTTTAAAAATAATATCAGATTTTACATAAGCTCCTCTTTTTTGAAGAAAATCATAAACTTCTTTTTCCGCACCTTGAAGAGACTCTGATTTTGATGAGTCAATACCTGTATTTGCCGCATAAGACTGCACCATTTTATGGTTTATACCCGTTGGCAGCATAATTTTAGCGGCCTCATAAAGGGTACAGAAACATTCCTCACTTATATACTTAGCTATACCCAGCATTTCCTCACTTAAAAGAGGGTTTTTATCAAGCACGGAATCAAGTTTTTTTAGTTTTTTTCCATCGGAAAAATCCTTTATTTCAAAAATTATACCAAGGCTTTTTCTGTTGCCCTGTCCAAAAGGAACAGTAACTCGGCAACCGGCAACTGCATAATCAAGCTCGGAAGGAATTATGTAATCAAAGAGAGCATCAAAGGAAAAATTTGCACTTTCTACGGCAACCTTTGCATATCTCATTTAATCACTTCCTTCTTAGCTTTTTATTAAATCAGATATTTCTGATTTCTTCCGGCTCAACTATAACATACTCGCCATCAAGTATTTCTTCAAGTGCAATTGAAACAGGCTTTTCGGTAAGAGGTTCACCCTTTGCCTCTGCCTCCATGGCTATTTCTCTTGCTCTTTTTGCTGTAGCTGTTACAAGAGAATAACGGCTGATGTTATTTTGAAGAATTCCGCTTAAATCCGGATTAAACATTATTTATTACCTCGCTTATTATATTTTTATTTCTTGACATTTTCAATTTTTCAGCTCTTATTATGCTTTCAAAGTCATCAAGAGCTTCTCTGATTTTATCGTTGATTATATAATAATCGAACTCACCTGCTCGGCGTATTTCCTGCTCGCCTATAAAGAGCCGGTGGTTGAGGGTTTCTTCATCCTCTGTTCCTCTGGCACGAAGCCTTGCCTCAAGGGCTGAAAGCGACGGTGGAAGAAGGAATACGGTTACGGCATCCGGGCATAGCTTTCTGATCTTTTCGGCGCCCTGCACTTCTATTTCAAGCACAACACTTATACCGCTTTTTAACATTTCGTCAACAGGAGCTTTGGGCGTGCCATAATAATTCCCATTATACTCTGCATATTCAAGCATGCTGCCCTCTGCAATTTTTCTTTCAAAATATTCCCTTGTGACAAAATAATAATCAATTCCGTCTCTCTCCTGGCCTCTTGGCTTTCGTGTAGTCATGGAGATAGAAACTTTTATATCCTCATTGCTGTCTATAAGCTGGGCAAGGACCGTATCTTTTCCACAGCCCGATGGGCCGGAAAGAACCATTAAAACGCCTTTTTTATCCATCAATTTCTTCCTCCTCACCATACTCTGCGTTTAGTACGCCGGCAACTTTTTCATTGGATAAGTAGGTGAGGATAACCTGATCGCAATCTGTAATAATAACAGCCTTTGTGCGTCTACCATGAGTACAGTCAATCAGATTTCCCTTCTCTTTACTCTCCTGAATTATTCTTTTGATGGGAGCCGATTCAGGGCTTACAACAGCCACAATTCGATTGGCATTAATCATATTGCCAAACCCGATATTTATCAGCTTCATAATTTCACCTTACTCAATATTTTGTATTTGCTCACGGATTTTTTCAATTTCCGCTTTGATATCCACAACCTTACGGGCTATGGCAACATCATTTGCTTTTGAGCCTATGGTGTTAGCCTCACGGTTCATTTCCTGAACTAAGAAATCCATCTTTTTGCCCAAGGATTCCTCGGCACCAAGGAAACTGTGCATTTGTTCAATATGGCTGCGAAGCCTAACTGTTTCTTCGGCAACGGCAATTTTATCTGCAAATATTGCAGCTTCAGTGAGAATTCTTTGCTCATCTATATGAGTATCGGCAAGCATTTCCTGCAAACGTGCAAGAAGCTTTTCATTATATTCTTTAACCGTTTCCGGAGAACGCTCCTCAACGAAAGTGACACATTCGATGATTTTGTCAAGCCTTGAGCTGACATCTGCTTTAAGCCTTTCACCTTCAGTTTCACGCATAGCGATAAACTTATCAAGAGCAATTTGAGCTACTCTTTTTACAGCTGCCCATATTCTGTCTTCATCGGCAGCCTGCTTAGTAACGCTAAGTACATCCGGTACTTTTACAACATCGGAAACTTTAATATCGTTTTCAATGTTATACCGGGAAGAAATTTCTTCATAAGCTGTCAAGTAACTCTTTAAAAGAGGATGATTAACTGCTATAACCACATCCGGTTCTTCAACCGTTTCAATGGAAATATAACACTCCATTTTTCCTCTTACAAGGCTATTCATAAAAAAGCTCTTTAGCTTTTCATCAAGAAAGCCATAGCTTCTCGGCAACTTTGAGGTGAACTCAAAATATCTGTGATTTACACTTTTAAGCTCAACCGTAATATTCATACCGTCTTCAACAGATTGCGCTCTGCCGTATCCGGTCATACTTTTAACCATTGCTATCACTCCGATTTTTTAACAATCTGCCTTAGACTTAAGATTTCTTTTGCTCTCTCTTAACGCCGGCAGCAACAAGCAAGGCATTAACTTCTTGCTCTGTAAGATCTCGATATTTTCCCACAGGAAGAGTGCCTAATTTAACTGAGCCTATTGCAATTCTTTTAAGCCTTGCAACCTCAAGATTAAGCGCCTCACACATACGGCGAATTTGCCTGTTTCTGCCTTCATAAAGGACTATTTGCATTACTGCCTTGCCCTCTTCACGGTCAATAACATTAACCTCAGCCGGAGCGGTCATTCTGCCGTCAATTTCAATGCCTTCGGAAAGCTGTTTAACCATTTCTTTGGTAACATCAGGTCTTACTGTAACGCGGTATGTTTTGGGAACGTGGTGAGAAGGATGCATCATTGCATTGGCAAATTCACCGTCATTGGTAAGAATGAGTGCGCCCTCTGACACACGGTCAAGCCTTCCGACCGGATAAATACGTTCCTTTATGTCTAAAACAAGCTCAGTTACGCACTTACGACCTAAGTCGTCATCTGTGGTGGTAACATAGCCTCTGGGCTTATTTAAGAGGATGTAGTAAAGATTATTGGTGCGTGCTACACGCTTACCCCTAACCGTTACCGTATCTCTCTTAGGGTCGACACTGTCGCCTATATGGGCAACATGGTTATTTACTCTAACATGCCCTGCAGCTATCAATTCTTCGGATTTTCTTCTGGATGCAACTCCTGCCTCAGCAAGGAACTTTTGCAACCTCATTTTATTTTCGGGCATTCTAACACTCCCAATTATTCAGCAGATTTTTCTGCAGCAGCGTTTTTCTCCATATAATCTGCAACAGCAGTATCAACACTAACGTCCTTATGCTTAATTTGAGCAATAGCGTCGGATGCTTTATCAACAAGGTCAGGAACCATACCAATAACTCTTTCAACTGATCCTTCAGCTGCATTTACATACTTGATGGAAACATTGCCGTTGTTAATTACGAGGAAAGCAACAGGAGTGATTGTGATACCTGCTCCGCCGCCACCGCCAAAAAGTTCATTATTGCTCTTTGACGGAAAGTCGCTGCCACCTGATGCAAAGCCATAAGAAACTTTTGATACAGGGATAATTTTTAATGTGTCACTGATTGTGATAGGTTCGCCTACGATTGTGCTCACATCAACAAGATCTTTAATCTTATCAATTGATGTGCCGAGGATTCCTGATGCTGAATTTTCTTTCATAACTTTTTCACCTTTCAAAATTATTTGTTTATTTTTTCTTCCTTTATCGGCTCTGCCTTTGGGGCTTTCGCACCTTTAAGGAACTTTATCAACACTTTAAATGTAAGCTGGACGCCTACAACAATGAGTGCATTTATGAGTTTTATAGGCCTTACGGATATCTTTGTGTGAACCTTTGCTTTGCTTTCACTGTTCACAAAATTCGGAACTATTTGAAGATTAGATTTTTTTACTCGCATGTTTGCAACAAAAAATCCCATAGCAGGATATGCTGCACTGCAAACTTTTCCGTATTTGACAGCTGTATCGGCACTATCGCCGGAAGATACCTGCATATAGATGTAAACCTGTTCAAATAAGAAAGCCCTGCCAATTCTTTTGAACATACCTCCAATGGCATTTTTGAGGTTTTGCAACAGCTCAACTACGCCGTCAACACCATTGTTATGATAGAATCGGATAAAAATATTTTCTTTCTTTTCCTTTGGCTCTTTAACTTCTTCTGTTTTTTTCTTTTCTTTCTTTTTCTTTTCCTTCTTAGGTTTCTTTTTATCTTTTTCTTTCTTTGGAAGAATTTGGAATTTAAGGAATAACCATCCTATGGAAAGGTCAATACCGTCCTCGGAATGAACCAAGATTTTAACCTTAACCGAAAGCAAAAGAATTATGAAAAGAATAATACCGAGTATTATTTTCCACACCAATTATTCATCACCTCCGGCCACTGTTTCTTCAAGTTCCGCTTGGAAGAAATTTCTTATTTGCTCGCCTTGAGATGAATCAATTTCACCATCGGCCGCACTTACAAGCTCTTCTGTTCCTATTTTATCCGGAAGCTCAGGGAGCTCTGAAAGAGATGTAAGGCAAAAACATCTTAAAAAATTAGGGGTGGTGCCATAAAGAAGAGGCTTTCCTGGAAGATCAAGCCTTCCTTTTTCTTCAAGCAAGCCTTTTTGACAAAGGGTGTTAACTACACCGGAGCAATCAACGCCTCTTATTTGCTCGATATACGCTTTTGTAACAGGCTGATTATAAGCCACAACAGCCAGCACCTCAAGAGCTGCATTTGAAAGAGGAATATTCTTCTTCATATCTAAAACCGCTCTGATTTGAGGGGCATATTCCGTTCTTGAGCAAAGTTGATACTTACTGCCGAGCTTTAACAGACAAATTCCGCTTTTCCTGTTATCAAGATTTGCACCCACTTCAAAAAGAAGGACTTGCACTGTTTCTGCATCTACATCAAGAGCATCTGCTATTCTGCCTATTTCCAATGGCTCTCCGGAGGCAAATAATATCGCTTCCACTGTTGCTCTTTGTTCTTCATTCGTCAAGTTCGATTTCCTCCCCTCTTCCTTGAAGCAATGTTATATCCGGATTTTCAAAATCGCCGTCAACAGAAATTCTTTTTGCCTTTACCATTGCAAGAAGGGCAAGAAAAGTGGCAACCATTTCGGAACGAGATTCTGATTTTTCAAAAAACACTTCGAATTTTTGTTTTTTACTGATTTTGAATTTATCGATAATTACGCTTATTCGTGATGATACGGAGACTATTTTATGAGCAACAATGCCACGGAAGGCTTCAACCGGCGGTGGTAATTTTCTTAAGCCTTTGCCTACCGCTACAAGATAAGCCTTAAAAATATCAACAGGCTCATGAATTCTTGTATAAGTTTGGTCAGCCTCAATTTCTTCCGGCTCTCTGCAATAAAAATCAAATCCTTGGCCGGATTTACGAAGTTCCTCCGCTACAAGTTTACAATCTCTGTATTCAATAAGCTCACCGCGAAGTTCTTCAACTAGTTTTTCTGCCTCTTCGTGAACAGGCAGAAGAGATACAGTTTTTATGTAAATGAGCCTTGCTGCCATTTCGAGAAATTCACTTGAAACATCCAAATCGTCTTCTTGAAGATTTCTGATATATTCAAGGTACTGCTCAATAATTTCCATAATAGGTACATCATTGATACTGACCTGTTTTTTACTGATTAATTGAAGCAAAAGATCCATCGGGCCTTCAAAAACTTCAAGTTTATACTGTAGTTTTTCCAAAAGAATTGCTCCTTACAGTTATGAGATAAGTGAAAACGGTAATGAGGTAAGCCAAAGAATGCCCTTATATATTATTGCCATTAAGGCATTGAGCGGAGTGCTTAAAGCTCCCGTTAACAAAAGAACAAAAACTGCAATCATAATATATCTTTCATATTGCATAATTTTGAAATAATACTTTGATGGTAAAAACAAGCTCAAAATTCTTGAACCGTCAAGTGGTGGGATTGGTATTAAATTAAACACCGCAAGGCTTACATTGATATAGCCGGCGTAGTAGAAAAACAAATAAGAAACATTTGCTACCGTTATGGGTGAATGCGCATACCATACTCTGCACCCTTGTGCAATTAATGCCATTAACACGGCAAGAATTAAATTTGAGATTGGGCCTGCAGCAGCCGTAATTGCCATCCCCTTTTTGGGGTCCTTAAAATTTCATGCATTTACAGGCACTGGGTTTGCGTATCCGAAGCCTACAAGAAATATCATAAGAGCGCCTATGGGATTTAAATGAGCAAGAGGATTAAGAGTTAGCCTCCCTTGAAGCCTTGCAGTATCATCCCCCAGCTTGCTTGCAACAAGTGCATGAGCATATTCATGAACAGGAAGAATACAAAACACTACAAACACTCTTGCCATGAGATTCACAAGAGTTTGTATTGAAAAGCCGTTCCGAATAACATCAAAAATCATTTATTTTCTCCTTCACATACAACTACACGATTTATCCCCGCAAAATCTTTTAAGAATTTTTTTGTTTTAAAAATTTCGCCAATTGTTTCAGCTTGATTTTCCCCACACTCCATTGCAACTGTGCCTTTGCAAATTTCCGGAAGAATGTTTTTTATTGCACGGTAAAAAATGAATCCGTCATCTCCGCCGTCAAGAGCCGTAACAGGCTCATGCTGCACTTCTTTTTGAAGAGAAGAAATTTCACTCTTTTCAATATATGGGGGGTTTGATAATACTAAATCAGCTTTGGGTAACACACTCAATTGTGATTTATCGAGTACATCCGCTTTAACAAGTTCAATGTTTTTTATACCTCTGGAATTCTTGTTGAGGTAAGCAAAGGCTTCATCATATTTTTCAACAAGATAAACTTTTGAATCAGGCCTTTCACACGCAACAGTAAGTCCTATGCAGCCCGTGCCAGCACAAAGATCGATAATAGTTGGTGATTTTTTGTTTTTAAGAAACTCCAGAGCATAATCAACAAGTATTTCTGTTTCGGGACGTGGTATCAGCACACCTTTTCCAACGTAAAATTCTCTGCCGTAAAATTCCCATTTGCCGAGAATATATTGAATGGGAACACCGGATATACGCTCGTTAATTTTATCAAAAAAATTTTTTTCTCTTTCAGAAGATACATCTTCTGATTTATTAAGCAAAATATGGGAATAAGTACAAGAAAGAACACTTTCCAATATCCAAATTGCTTCATTTTGTGAATTTTCGATATTATTACTTTTCAAGGCATTGGTGCCTTGGTTAAGCAACTCACTGATTGTCATCAGCCTCAGCCTCATTTTCTTCTGCAGATTTCTCTGCTGCTTCATTCTCGGCTTTATCCTCAGAAGTTTTCTTTTTTTCTTCGGGCATTTCCTCTTCTGGAACCACACCTGTAAGTGCTGCCTTCATGGCTGCAATGGCAACCTCTACAATAGGGCCATCAGGCTCTGCAGTTGTAATTCTCTGCATCGCTAAGCCGGGAGCTGAAAGAGCTTTTGTGAACTTATTCGGATATTTACCCGCAAGCTGAATAAATTCAAAGCCAACGCCCATAATTATCGGTAAGAGAAGAATTTTAACCAAAATCCATACAGCTCTTACTTCAGTAAGAGAAGGCCAAATAATTGCAACTATTGATGAAATAAGAATGCTGAGAATGATTGTCACAAATATAAAGCTTGTACCGCAACGAGGGTGGAATCTGCCTTCTTTAAGCACATTTTCAACTGTAAGTTCATGACCATGTTCAAAGCAAAATATTGTTTTATGCTCTGCACCGTGATACATATAAACACGATGTATCTCTGACATTTTTGAGGTAAGATACATATAAGTTACAAAAACGATAACTCTGATAATGCCCTCAAATAGCGCACGAAATCTCGAAAGTTCAACATTCGGAAGTAAATGTTCATTTACCAAATCATAAACAAATGAAGGTAACCACATAAACAGAAAAAACGCAAGTGCTATACCGAGCACTGAGCCGATAACCCCTATAACGGTCATCATTTTAGGACCAAAGTGGTCACTGAGCCATTTATCTACCTTTGATTCTGTATCAAGTTGTTCTGTATCAAGTGCGGTTTTTTCCGCAGACTCCATAAGAAGCTTATAGCCCATAATCATAGATTCAACAAACGCAATTACGCCTCTGATAATCGGAACATTTAAAAATTTGTATTTTTTTCGAATAGATACAAAATCTTTCATTTCTGTTTCTATTTTTCTGTTAGGTAATCTACAGGACATAGACGTGCCTTTGGGCCCACGCATCATAATGCCTTCCATAAGGGCTTGACCACCGACAGCTACATATTCATTCTTCTGCTTCTTTTTGCTCATTTTCGCTTTCCTCCTTTACTTTGGTCTCCTCTTTCTTTTTGCTGATTTTTTCAATGGGGAGAGTTAAAGTAACCTTAGTACCTTCACCGTAAGCACTGGTAATGTCAAGAGTGCCGTTATGATGTTTCATTATTTCATCGCAAACAGCAAGGCCGATACCGGAGCCTCTTACAGAATTGTTTGCTTTGTAAAATTTTTCTTTAATGTGAGGTAAATCCTCTTCTTTTATGCCAACGCCATTATCTGCGACTTCTATTATAAGAAGCTTTTTATCTTCTATTTTTGCGTTTATATTTATTGACGCTCCCTCTTCGGAATATTTAACAGCGTTATCGAGAATATTTATAAATACCTGTTTAATTCTTGAAGCATCTCCTCTACCGGGAGCAGGAACCGTAGGAAAGTTGTATATAACCTCAATACCATTTTTCATTGTGCGTTCTTTGAAAGAATACACAACCTCGTCAAGCTCAGCAAGAAAATCTACTTTTTCGTCCTTATATTTCATTCTGCCACTGCTCATACGAGAGAAATCAAGAAGTTCTTCAACCATGTCATTAAGCCTACCCGCTTCACTGACTATAATCTCCATACCTCTCTTTGCCATACCCGGGTCACTATCTTCAACCTGTAAGAGTGTTTCGCCCCAACCTCTTATAGCAGTCAAGGGCGTGCGTAGCTCGTGAGAAACAGTGGAAATAAAATCATTTTTTAACCGATCTGTTTCCGAAAGTTTTTCCGCCATATCGTTAATAGTAACACAAAGCTCACCGATTTCATCGTTATATGGGTAATTTTCAATACTTGCATTAAGATCTCCACCGGCAATTCTTTTTGCTGTTTCACCTATATCTTTAACCGGAACAACTATTGAACGGACAAAGGACATACCGGAAAGCATAAGCACCGCAAACATAATAAGGGCAACCACAATTATAAGAGCAACTATTTTCATAAGTTGCTGATCTACGGCATCCATCGAAACCATAAAGCGAATTGCCCCGCCAAGCGAACCGTCGCCGTAATAGTAAGCTGTTGTTGATGCCATGATTTTTTCGCCGGAAGGAAGCCTACCTGTCCACTGAGCATTTCCCGTTTCGTTTGAAACAGCAAAATCATAATCCGGAATTTCAACTTTTTCATCAATTGAAAAGCCCGTAGAAGTAGCAATAACCTTGCCCGAGCTATTTATTACCCACACAGCAACATGATCTTTATTGTTGAAATTTTCAACATAACTTCTCGCAGCATTCTCAAAGCCGGACGAAGAAGCGCCGTAAAGTCTGAAAATCGTATTTATTTCACTTGAATCAAGATTATTAACTGTCATTCTCGCAGAACCGTAATAGTAATTTCTTGCAAGAGCAAATACAAACAGTGAAACAACAACAAGAATTACAAGCACTATTGAGGCAACGTTCATAAGCCATCTTTTTGTAATGCCTGTAAATTTCATTTTGTTTCACCTCTCTTTTACAGGTCTTTCAGGCCTGCCATTTATATCCGATGCCCCAAACAGTCATTAAATGCCTCGGGTCGGATGGATCATCTTCAACCTTCATACGAAGACGCCGTATATTTACATCTACGATTTTTTCTTCACCGTAATAATCTGTTCCCCAAACTTTTTCAAGAATATCCGTTCGACTAAGTGCCTCACCGGGTTTTGAAAAGAACAGTTCAACAATTTGAAACTCTACTTGAGTAAGCTCAATATTTTTTCCGTTTTTTGAAAAGGAACGAGATTTTATATTAAGTTTAAAATCACCAAGCTTCATTTCTTCGCTATTTTTTTCACCTTCATGGTTATTCATGGCAACTCTGCGGTAAATAGCGTCAACTCTTGCCACAAGTTCTGTAGGAGAAAAAGGTTTAGTCATATAATCATCGGCACCCATCATAAGTCCTGTGATTTTATCCATTTCTTGAGACTTTGCCGTAAGCATAATAATGCCGATATTGTTATTTTTTTCTCTTAACTCTTTACAAACCCGCAATCCGTCAACATTGGGCATCATTACATCCAAAACGGCAACATCAATGTCCCCATCACATTCTTCGTAAAGTTCAAGAGCTTCGGCTCCGTCATGTGCTTCCACAACCTCATAACCGCCTCGTTTAAGATTTATAACAACAAAATCTCTTATTGCAGATTCATCTTCTGCTATCAATACTCGTTTCATATTAATCCCTCTTCAATCAAGGCATTTTTTCAACTAAATTACAAACTCTTTCTTCGTCTACTCCAAGATTGCTGCCATATTCCGTAATTTCAGTGCACACCGTATATTCAGTAGTTTTTAAAACAGTAATATAGCCTTCGAATTTTGTCTCAGTATATTCATCTGTAGGCACGGAAAGAACAGTATAAAGCACTTTTCCCGAATCAGTGCAAACCTCAACGGCTGCATATTTATCATTTTCAATTGATTTAGCTACAAGAGTTTGATTGTTTATGGAGCTTAGATTTATATAATATCCACTCTCACTACATACATACGTTTTTAAATAGAAAGCCGGCGTTGAACCTACAAAATAAATCCAATTTGTTATGGGTAATATATTGCTTTCTTCGTTTTTATCATTTTTATCTATGGCTGAGGCAACTTGAACCGGAATTTCAATCATCCCATCATTATTAATATCGGCGCTCTGTATTTGCTCATACCTCAAAGTAATAGTGGTTGAGTTTGTTTTCTCGTCATACATCGGTGCTACAAGAGTTTCTTTTTCAGAATCCCAATAAACAACCTCTGTTATCATCATATTGTTGTTTTTATCGGCATCAAAATAAACTTTCATGGGATAGTGAGAATTGTATTTTTCTTTTTTAACAGAAACACAACTTCCGACATTTGAATCCAGCTTTACGCTGTCGATCGTGGTAATGTTCCCGGAGCTGAGCTTTAAAAGATTTGCATTTTTTGAAACAGCCTTGCCGTCATTGTCACTTGAGATGAAAAGAATTTCAGATAAGCCGTCTGCGTCCATATCAACAATCTCTGCAACATCACAGCTGCACATTTTGATTTCTTCATAATTAATTTCAGCTGTACCGGAGCGGTACACACTGAAAACTTTTGCATTATTAATACCGGAATAATCCCAAACGGCTATAATTTCAGTTGAACCATCTCCGTCGAGATCGTCGAGTGTAAGGGAGGTTACTTCATTACCGTAGCCATCAAATGTGCCGCAAGATTTCCATTCATCATTTTCACCTTCAAATACGGTTAGCTTAACTGTGTTACTATCAGCGCTCTCTCTATAGAAAATAATTGCTTCTTCTTCACCGTCACTATCAAGATCACTTACGGTAATTGCAGAAAGATGATCGCCTCCATTTGGGTTCGAAAGCACCACATTGTTTCCGACCTCTGCGTTAAAAGCAGTAACAAGGCCTTCATACTCAGAATAATAAAGCGGAGGTGTAAGAAGAGAATCTACGGTGCGAATAAATGAAGAATTCAGGCTAATACACACCAGAAGCCCTATAATCGCTGATAAGCATATAAAAACAAGAATGTTTTTTTTCTTCACCGAGCGCACCTCCCCCACTGTAAAATTATTCAAGATATTATAACACAGTGTACTCTGCATTTTCAATATTATTTATTAATAAATTTTAAATTAGTCTATAAATATTATATAAAGCGTAACAGCATATCTTTTCAATCACCGATATACATAAAAAGGGCTGCAAAGCAGCCCTTTTTATGTATCATTCTATTGTTACTGTTGCAGTGTATGTACCATGAATCCAGCAGTATTCATCGGTAAATGTTACAGGCACAGTATAAGTTCCCGTTTTTTCCGGGTCAACACTGCTGAGGTCGGCAACCAAAGTCAAATTTTCATCGGTTATCTTCTCAACCTGTTCAGCAGGGCCTATAATCATCACGTCCTCAAAATTCGGCGTTATAGATTTTACTTTTACATTCTTAGGGACATTCTGAGTTTGCACCGTTTTCAAAGCTTCAATAGCTTTACTTTCCACATCAGTCACAGTTACGGAAACGGTAAATTCATCAGTACCGTCAAGAATCATTACGCCCGTTGTTTCAACATCACTTGCAGAATATGTAAACTTATTTGTGCCAACATTTAAGGTTGAAAAATCAATCTTTTTAACTACAAAAGAAGTAATTGTATCTAACCGGCTTTCCGGAACACCGACTTTGACATTAGAAGGCGAGACTGTATATGATATGCCGGTAAATGAAGATGGTTTGCCTGTAAAGCCCGCACTTGTTTCAAGATTTGTAATTTTATAGACAGGAACCGTTACCGTAACATCACTAACTTCGGATGTTCCTGAGCTGCGGTAGAAAGTTACATATTTATAATTAACAGAATCCGTAACATCAGGCTCAATGGATGCAACGACAGTTTGAGTTTCCGTAACGGGTCCCTCAATTATAACATTTGCGGTAATCCCGGTGATTTTATTAACCTCTGATTCCGGACCGCTTACCTTAACTGTAGGATTATCGGTTATGTAAGCGTCGCCCGCCACAAAGCCATCCGGTACAATATTGTCTTCATCACTGACTATAGCTTTAACATCAAATTCCTGCTCTGCAAGATAATCAAAGTAAACACTTATGTTGGATACAGACACATCCTCAATGCTGATCGAATCATTGGTGGATTCCGCATCAACTCGCAAAGAATATGTACCGGGTGCGGTTACGGAGCCTGTATTTGCGGTAATAGAAATGCTATCCTTTACAGAATCGCTATCAACAATAAAGCGCTGGCCTTTTACTGTAACATTTGCAGTATAGTTTGTATCTCCGAACGCAGTAAGTCCAAGGCGTCCCTCAAGCCCACTTGTATCAACAGTTATAGGAACATCTGATATAGTTACAGTTGTTTCCGGCGTTTTCTCGATTGTTATAACAGCCCAAATAATCACAGCCATAATAACGGAAAACACAAGAACGAACTTGTTGTTATAAAAAATATCACTTATTCTGCGTCTTTTTTTCATCTTTTTTTCCCTTTATTTTATTTACAACTTTAGTGAAAAAACTTCCTGAATTTTCTTCTTCCGGTACGGTTAAATAGTTGTTAAGTTGCTCTCTGAATTCAGCTTC
>CAVHYZ010000001.1:18418-29836 GCA_963640495.1 Acutalibacteraceae bacterium | reverse complement strand
ATTAAGCCCTCGCTGAAGTTTGCCGTTACAAGCAAGGGATATGGCCCCCGTTTCTTCCGAAACTACAACTATCATTGCATCGCAAGCCTCGCTCATACCGACTGCAGCTCTGTGCCTTGTACCTAAATCGCTTGATATTTCTGTGCTTTGAGTGTTTGGAAGAACACATCCAGCAGCAAGGATTCTATCCCCCCTGATAACGGCAGCGCCATCATGTAGAGGTGATTTAGGATAAAATATATTGCCGATAAGTTCATGTGAAACCTTGGCATCAAGTAGAGTTCCATTATCTGCTATATCTCCGAGAAGAGTATCTTTCTCTATAACAATCAAAGCCCCTGTTTTACTCTCACTCATACGGTCAACAGCCTTACTTATTTCTATAATGGCAGTTTTTATATTTTCATCAAGTCCACCCCTGTAGCCACTGAAAAGGGTACTGAAAAAGCCGATTCTACCTTTGCCGATATGCTCTATGATTTGGCGTATTTCTTTTTGAAAAACAACAACCAAAACTATAAAAATATTTGCAAAAACTATTCTAAGCATGTATGTGCTCGCCTGCATACCGAAATTATAAACGAGAAAGTAAAGAATACCGAGAAAAATCATGCCTTTTGCAAGTTGGAAAGCTCTCGTATCCCTGATAAGCTTAATAAGCTGATAAATAACAAAAGCAACAAAAATTATATCTATAGCATCCCATACGCTAAAAGTGAGGGAAGGTATTTTTGAAATCAAATCTATCAAATTGCCGAACGCATCCATTATAAGTTATCCTTTCATAAATTTTGCCGTAAAATATATTAACACACATTAAAGCAAAATTGCAAATTTACAATAAATAATTAACAAAAATTTAATCATCGGTTATAAGTGCAATAGCTTTTGCGGCAATTCCAAGCTCTTCCCCGGTAAAGCCGAGATTCTCCTCGGTAGTAGCTTTAACGCTTACCTGTGATTTTTTTATTCCGACAGCAGCGGCAATATTTTCACGCATTTTGTCTATATATGGTGCCATTTTAGGCTTTTGAGCAATAATTGTTGAATCTATATTAACAACCGAAAAACCGTTATTTTCAATATGTTTAACCACCTCTGAAAGCAAAAGCAAACTGTTTGCTCCCTCGTATTTTTTATCTGTATCCGGGAACAAATGGCCTATATCTCCGAGGGCAGCGGCACCAAGCAAAGCATCAGAAATTGCATGCAAAAGCACATCTGCATCGGAGTGACCGAGGAGCCCTTTTTCATATTCTATCTCAACACCGCCGATAATCATTTTTCGGTTATCTGAAAGCCTATGAACATCGTATCCTTCACCGATTCTTAACATAATAAAACCTCATATTATATATTTTTCACATCATCAATAAATTTATCATAAGTAGTTATACAGTTAAGCACTTTCACAAGAGAATTTGTGCTTAATCTTGAGGGAAGATTGTAATACTTTAACAGTGCGGCTCTTTTTTCGCTACTATCCGTCTTACCGCTAAACCCAAATTCATACAAATCCTGTTTTGTAATCGGGCGCACCGGTTCATCGGTTTCTTCACAAAGAACTCCGGCTTTTTCAAGAGCTTCTATAATGATTTTTTTGCTCATACCTTCTACACCTAATTTTCCCTCTTTTGAGGGCTCGGCTTTACGTTTTTCTTTGCCGAATATATCGGGAATATAGGCATTTTTTATATATTTATTGTCAACTGTTGAGCCTATGAAATTTCTTATTTTAAAGCCTGCGGAATCACTATCCGTAAGCACGAGAATTCCATCTTTTTCCGCAAGCATTCTAATGAGTTTTTGAAGTTCTTTATCCTTAAAGATTCCAAAGCCGTCGGTTTGAATTATGGGTGCATCTATTATTGATGATAATTTTATTTTATCATATTTTCCCTCAACTATAACTGTCTGCTTTATTTTAATCATACAGTGTCACCTTCCAACTGTTGAAAGACGAACAAGAGTGCGCTCTAAAACGTGTTCCTTTTCTTCAGCCGAACTTTTAAGTGCTATATCCGCATCGGAAAGGATTTCAAGACATTCACGAATTTTATCAATACTTATTAACGAAACTATCTTTGAAGCATTTTCAAGCTTAAATATCTTATTTTTATAAGCTTGATAAATCTCACCCATACACCCAAAAGACATACCGGCTTCTCTCAGTGCCTTTGCTCTGTACATATCGATATACTGTGAATTAAGAGCACCGAGAATCATATAAACATCTTCTCCTTGCTCATACATAAGAGTTTCAAGTTTTTTGAAAGCACTTTCGAAATTTCTGCTTGTAAGTTCTTTAACCATGGCAAAAACTTTTTCATCAAGGCATTTTGTACAAATTTCATCTATGTCTGTTTCTTTGATTGTCTCGCCTTGAGCATAAGCACAAAGCTTATCAAGTTCATTTACAAGAAGATTCAAATCTGAACCGACAGACTTAACCATGTATGCAGCGGCATTGTTTTCAAAAGTTTTTCCTCTTTTTTTAGCACCTTTTTCAAGAGTCTTAGCCAATTCAATAGGCGATTTTTTTGAAAAATCAACAGAATAGCCATACTTTTTGAAAAGTTTTTCAATTTCTTTAAAATTCTTTTTAGGTAAAGAGGCTGCGTAAGAAAAAATCAGGCAGTTATCGTCAGGGTTATCCCTTAAAATGCTTTCAAGATTTTCAATATCGTTTCTGCTTCCTTTATCTGCATCATCAAAAGAGTAATCTTTTACTATAACGCATTTGGATTCCGCCATCATTGGAACAGCAGTTACGCTGTCATACACCTCTGAAAGAGAAACATCATCCCCGTCATAAATGCGCAAATTAAAATCTTTGAAGGCTTCGTCAGTCGTTGCTTTTGAAAGCTTATCAACATAAGTTTTTACAAGATAGCTTTCTTCCCCATACAGTAAATAAGCGCCGATTGGATTTTCTTTAATTTTTTTATCAAGTTCTTTTTGTTCTATAGCAGGCACGATATATCCCCCTTTCATTAATATCTTTCACCGGTAATATCACCCTTATATGCAGTAATTAAAACATTACCGCATTCCGCTGTTGAGGTGCTATTTACTCCTTGAGATTTAAGCTCATTTTGAATTATATATCCTCTTTCGTTGGTTGCTTCAATCACAAAAAGCTTAATATTACTAAGTGCCAAGTTATTTGGATAATCCATACGGCTTATAATCACCTGTGATTGAAATAATTCCTTAGGAAAATCTTCAGCAGAAGGATCAAAACAAATCATTAAATTTATATCATCCGTTGTAACATAAACCATATTTGAATTACTGTAAAATTTAAAATTAATATCTCCAACAGAGTTAAGAGAATCAAGAGATTTCACATTAGAAAAAAGACCTGCGGTCAAAATATCATCGGAACAGTATATTTCTTTAACATCATAATTTGCTGCAACAGAATACAGACAAGACGTGTTATAATCTGCATTATTCGGAACGATCATTGCCGAGAGTGTACCTCCGGCTTCTTCAATTCCGTCGTTAATATTGTATTCTGTACTGAACAAATCTCCACCACAGCCAACAAGAACATTTTTCCCTTTATGCGAAATAATTACTGCATTTCCGTTACCGGCATCGGTTACACGAACAAAGGTTTTACCATAATCATAACATCCATAAAAAACTGTAGTAATAACAACAACCGCACCGATAAGTATAGCAGCTATGGGCATAACTCTTTTACCCGTATAGGCAACCAGCACAAAGAGAGCACATAGCATAAACACTCCACACAGCATCATATATGCATCTGCTTGTGATAAATGAAAATTAAGAAATCCGATTTTTGAAAGTAGTTCGGAAATTTTTAAAATATACTTTGCTAATAATCCTGCAACAAGCCCCGGAAGATTAAATATATTTACACTTATGCTTGCAATCACAGTACCGAGCACCGTGCAAATCATGCATATTTCGGCAGCTGTTACAACAAGCAAATTCGAGGGAAACACGCAGAAATTAAAGTTGCCGTAAACTCCAACCGAAACAGGCAGGCAAAAACCGACTGCGGCACAGGTAATGAGTAACGATTTTACAGGCTTTTCAAATACTTTTGCAAAAGAATGATTTTTAAAATAGTTGGTGACATAGGAGTTGCAGTATTCGGAATAAAGAATAATTCCCAAGGTTGACAAAGCCGATAATTGCAAAGATACGGAGCCTGCGGCAAATGGATTTGAAACAATTATAATTGTGAGTGCAATACCAAGTGAATTTAGAGAGTCTCTGCGCCTCGATATCACTATTGAAAGCAAATATATGAGCATCATTATTCCGGAACGAATGACAGAATAAGTCATACCTGCGGCAAGCATAAAGAACGCTACTGCCGGCATTGCAATCAAAGATGCTGTTTTTTCTCGCAGTTTTAATTTCCTCAAGACCCATAAAATTGCAGAGGACCAAAGAGAAATATGAAGGCCGGAAACACAAATTATATGAGTAATTCCGCAAGCCCTAAGTGAAGAATAGGCAGAATTTGAAAGTTCCGTTCTGTCTCCCAACACAAGAGCAGTGCACAAAGCGCCGTAATCATTCGGTAGCATTCGCATTATTACGCTTTTCACTTCCGAGCGAAAAGAAAGAATATAATAACCAAGAGGTTTTATTTTATTTGTGTTTTCAATTATATTGTAATTCTCGTCAGCTGAATAAGCTCCGAGAAATCTATTTTTTGATTTATAAGTGGAGGCAGACTCATCAGAGGTGCTTCCTAAAGCATAAAAAGTAAACGTACCCGTTACGGTATCATAAGGCTCAATTTCAGGTGCAGATGAAAACACAAGCCTCATTTTTACGGAAGCTTTTTCACCATCTATTTCGGTCGCTGTTCCCTCATAATACCAATTGCCATAATTCATTTCTGCGTTTGATGTGATTTTTATTACAGCCGTATGGTCTGCACCCGCAAGGGAAAGCTGGGGGTAATAATAAAATTCATTAACACACACTAAGAGAAGGCACGCCAAGGCACCACTCGCAAAAGCAACCGGAAAAACCGATTGCTTGCGAAGTGGTTTGATAATTAAGCTAACAATCAGTGCAAGGGTAAAAACAGCAAGTATAATAACCGCCGTACCGCCTGACACATTGTAAAGCAAAGATAATAAGAGAAAAACAATTATGCCTATTACGGCAAAGGGGCGTGGCATAAGGTCACAACCTCACTTTTCAGTAATAATATCGTATATTAAATTCATTTATTCAGCTGAATTTATAAGAGGAATTTCACCAAGAAAAACAATGTCATCTCTTTTAGCTGCATCGCCCTCTGCAAGCACGGCAGCTTTAGCAACAATATTACAATCAAATTTTGCAAGGAGCTCCTCCATAGCTTTGAGCGATTCACCTGTACTGATAACATCGTCAATAATAACGACTTTTTTGCTTCTTATTTGGTCTCCGTCAACGCCATCAAGAATAAGCGTTTGAATACCATTTGTGGTGATTGAATGAACTTCAACGGTAACAGGATCTTTCATATAGAGCTTTGCCTTTTTGCGGGCAACGAAATATTTTTTACCACTTTGGCGTGAAAGTTCATAAGCAAGAGGAATGCTCTTTGCCTCAGGAGTAATTATATAGTCAAACTCCGGAATTCTTTTAAGAAGTTCTTTCGCTGCATGGATTGTTAGCTCCACATCGCCGAACATAATAAATGCAGCTATATCAAGATGCTCATTCAAAGGGCATCTGAGCAAGTCTCTCTTGAGGCCCGCAATATCAACGGTATAATATTTATCCATATCTATTTCTCCTATCCAATTAACCTGCAGGCCAGCCGAAATCACGGCCACCCATAAGATGAAAATGTAAATGCTTAACGGTCTGGCCGGCACAATCACCGCAGTTGCTTACAACTCTGAAACCATCATCAAGACCTTTTTCTTTTGCAATTTTTGCAGCAACCTCAAAAATATGAGCAACAACCGCACTGTTGCTTTCATCAATTTCTGCCATTGATTTAATATGCTGTTTAGGAATAATAAGAATATGTGTGGGTGCTTGAGGATCTATATCGTTAAAAGCATAACACAAATCATCCTCATAAACCTTTGATGAAGGAATTTCGCCTGCGATTATTTTGCAAAAAAGACAATCCATTATTTTCACTCCTTATTTAAGCATTCCCTTGAGAGTATCGGCAACAGCAGCCATAGCCTCATCAAGTTTTGAAATATCTTTAGTACCCGCCATTGCGCTGTCCGGTCTACCGCCACCTGAACCGCCAGCAATACCTGCAATTATTTTTACGAGATTACCTGCATGTGCACCGCCTGAAACAGCATTTTTGCCGCATCCGCAAGCAAAGTTTGCACCTGTTTTTGTTTCGTTAATACCGCAAATAAATATAACAAGATTATCATCAGCTTTTGCTTTATCTGCCATTGTTCTGAGCTCGCCGGGATTAACGCCATCAACCGTTGCCGTAATAAGTTTATATGCGCCTACCTCAACAGCACTATTCATAAGATCTCCGGTTTTCATTGATGAAATTTCATTTCTGAGCTTGTCAATCTCTTTTTCTGCCGTTTTAAGTTCAGTCATAAGAGATGCTGCCCTCTTATCAATCTCACTTGTATTTGCAAGTTTCATTGCAACAGCCGTTTTTCTGATGAGTTCATTATTCTCTTTGATATAATCCATTACTCCGAGACCCGTTACACCTTCTATGCGGCGAACACCTGCAGCAACGGAAGATTCGGAAACAATCTTGAAAAGCCCGATATTTCCGGTATTAGAAACATGAGTACCGCCGCAAAGTTCTGTTGAAAAATCACCGGCTTTAACAACTCTTACGATATCACCGTATTTTTCGCCGAACAAAGCCATAGCACCTAGCTTTTTGGCCTCTTCAATAGGCATTTCAGTAACGGTTACGGGAACACCCTCAAGAATAATTTCGTTAACTCTATCCTCAACCTTTTGAATTTCGTCTGCTGTAAGAGCCGAGAAATGAGTGAAGTCAAATCTGACAGCATGGGAATTTACAAGCTGACCCGCCTGCTCAACATGAGTGCCGAGTAGTTCTCTGAGAGCAGCTTGAAGAAGGTGAGCAGATGTGTGATTTCTTGCCGTTGCTTTACGAGCTTTAACATTTATTTCCGCATGAGCTTTATCACCGATTGTAATGCTTTCTCCGGAAATAAGCCTGCCTATGTGAAGAATATGTCCGTCAGGGCTCTTTTGAGTAGTTTCAACCTCAAAGGAAGTACCACCGTTAAAATTAATTGTACCGGTATCGCCTACCTGACCACCGCTTTCACCGTAAAACACCGTTCTATCAAGAACAATGGCAGACTCACTGTCACCATCGGCAAATTCTGATCTTTCACCATTAATTATAATAGCTTTTACAACTGCATCACATTCATAATCGGTATATCCTAAAAATTCGGTTTTTTCGATATCTTTAAGGGAAGCGCTTCCACCCTTCCAAGCCTCTGCACCTGCATCCTTACGGGCAGCTCTTGCAGCAGCTCTGCTCTCAGCATAGAGTCTGTTGTATTCATCGATATCAACGCTCATTCCCCTCTCCTCAAGAAGTTCCTTGGTTAGATCAATGGGGAAGCCAAATGTATCTTGAAGTTTAAATGCATCTGCACCTGCAAGAATTTTTGAATTATTATTTGCAATAATATTTTCAAGAAGCGTAAGCCCTGTATCAATGGTTTTATTAAAGCTTTCTTCTTCCGCTTTAATAACCTTTACAATAAGGTCATGTTTTTCTACAAGATTAGGATATGCATCTGCATTCTCCTTGATAACAGTTTCGGCAACTTTATAAAGGAACATTCCATCAATTCCTAATAATCTGCCATGGCGTGCAGCTCTTCTGAGAAGCCTGCGAAGGACATAGCCCCTGCCCTCATTTGAGGGCATAACGCCGTCGCCGATCATAAAGGTGGTGCTTCTGATATGGTCAGTAATAACACGAAGAGAAATGTCTTTTTTCTCATCTTCATGATACTTAACACCGGCGATATCGATAATATGTTTCATTATATTTTGAACGGTATCAACCTCAAAAAGATTATCTACGTCCTGCATAATGCAAGCAAGTCTTTCAAGCCCCATACCTGTATCAATATTTTTATTTTTAAGCGGTGTATAATTGTTTTTACCATCATTTTCGAACTGTGAAAATACGACATTCCAAAATTCCGTGTATCTGTCGCAGTCGCAACCTACCTTGCAGTCGGGCTTACCGCAACCGTATTTTTCACCCCTGTCAAAATAAATTTCAGAGCAAGGTCCACAAGGGCCTGCGCCGTGTTCCCAAAAGTTATCCTCTTTACCTAACCTTGAAATATGATCTTTTGCAACGCCTATTTCATTTGCCCAAATATCATAAGTTTCATCGTCATCTTCATAAACGGTAACGTGAAGCTTATCAACCGGCATTTTCATAACCTCTGTGCAAAATTCCCATGCCCATCTTGTTGCTTCGTGCTTAAAATAATCACCGAAAGAAAAATTACCGAGCATTTCAAAATATGTGCCGTGACGAGCAGTAATACCTACGCGCTCAATATCCGGTGTACGGATACACTTTTGGCAAGTTGTAACCCTTGTGCGAGGGGGAGTTACTTCGCCGGTAAAATATTTTTTGAGGGGAGCCATACCTGCATTTATAAGCAAAAGGCTCTTATCGCCCTGAGGAACAAGTGAGAAACTCGGCATTCTCAAATGACCCTTTGATTCAAAAAATTCGAGATATTTTTCACGTATCTCGTTTAAGCCCATCCATTCCATAAAATTACCTCCAAATGAATGTATAATAAACAAAAATTAAACTTACTAAGGCGGCTTTTAGCCACAAAAAGGTGCAATTATACACTTCGGTTGGGACGATTAAAAAACCGCGGTACCACCCAAATTGTGTAAATAATTGCACCTCTCAATATCTTTAACGCAGATTTAACGCCACTTCTCATCGAAGTGAAGCTCAGAAGCGGCCCTTACAGTTTATAATTCTCAACTGTCATCTCAGCAAGCAGACAATTTCTCTGTGAGATAAACTGAAATTTTTCTTCATCACAGCTTTATTTTATTTAGTTAATTTAGACTTCCTGCATATAGCTCATAGCTACCCAGCCATAAGAGCCGTTTCCCATATCAATTTTAAGCCAAGTTTTGCCTGAATCTTCGGCAGTTTTTGTTTCATAACCTTCAACTTCTTCACCGGAAGCAAGGTCGCCTATATCATCATAGGTACTGCCGGGGCCGGATCTTATGTTTATTCCACTGTCTGCAACGCATACATAGGTTTTGCTTTCATCTGTTTCGGGAGCAGCCGTATCTTCTGTTCCGGTTGTTGTGGCAGATATTACAATATTAACGCCACTGAATGTGTTAATGGCATTACCTACGAGAATTACGCCCCATGTGCCATCTTTGCAAGCAATAAATACACCATTATCGCCAACCATAATATTGGAATATTCAAAGGGAACAATTGTATCATTGTTTATATTTATGATACCCATCATACCGTCTTTTTTAACAGCTACAAGACCATTGTTGAACGGGCGGCAATAGTCGCAAGCGGACGCATCAGAAGCTGTCAAATTATTAACTGCTTCATATTCGTACGGGATAACCTTCTTGTCTGTTTCTTGGCTTATATATCCCCATTTGCCGTTCTTTTCGGCAGCTGCATAACCTTCAAAATATCGGTCACGTTCATCATACTTAACATCTTTGTCAAGCTCTTGAGGAGTAATACCATGCTTACCGTGAGGAGATTCTGAAATTATAGCTGTACCATTATTTACACTTACATAATATTGCTCACCCTCTATGGTAACAAGAGTGTGATACTGGCCACTGTTTTCGTAGTCTCTGCCGAAACCGCAGCGAACGAATCCGTCATAATTCGGCTGGAGAAGAACGTTACCCTGGTAATCAAGAAGCCCATATTTACCGGTTGTTGCCGATTTAAATACGCAGCAGTTTTCATCAAGATATTGTATATCCGTACAATCTTCAAATCCGCCGGGGACCCAACTGTAATCTCCTTCTTTAAGGTCGGTTGAGGCCGTGGAAACGGTGTTTGAACCACTATTAGTTGAAGTGGAGCTACTATCATCCTTGCTGCAGCCTTTAGCAATTGCAACAATAATCACGATAAGCGCAATTACAGCAATAACAAGTATTCCAAGCCTTTTAACACTTATATTACCGATTCTCATAGCATCAAGCTTAGCCATAAAGCCTTCCTTTTGAGCAGGTTTTTGGATAGGCTCATCTACAAATGTATCAAAATCAATTTTACTTTCCGTATCATCAAAGTCCGGATCTGCCAAAACAGCAGGTTTTGAAGGAATTGCGGGCTCCGATTTTGAAGAATACGCAGACCCTGCATTAACAGATGCCGAAGGTTTTGCTTTAAAAAACGAGTTTTCGTCGGCGCCACCATTAGCTTTAACATTTTCTACATGCTTGAAGGAATTATAAATTTCCATGGCATATACAAAAATATCTTTAACATCGACTGCAGGAACACCTGTTACTTCCATTTGATTTTGAAGAAGCCTTGTAAGAACCGGAAGAGTACCGACAGGATTTATATCCGGCTCATCGCTGCCACAAGCCTCCGCAATTTTTTCTTTTGCATGAGCAAGAAGAGCGTTTACCGTGCTTTCGGATACTCCGAGTTGCTTAGCAAGAGAGGCAACAGGCATACCACTGAAATAATGCAGAATTATTGCTGTCCTATACTCAGGTTTAAGGGCATCCGCTGCACCCACGGCTGCAACAGCCTTATTAGGCTCGTTAAACACACTCTCTGAAAGAAATTCCATATTGCTTTCGGGAACACTACCCTCAGCATCATCAAATACAAATTTTTGTGTTTCTTTGTAAACAGAAGCAATATTTTGCTTCATCCAAATTTCGAAGGCTTCAGGCTTTTTTAACTTTGTAATTGTGCAGAATGCTCTTGCATAAGCTTTTTTGGTAACATCAACAGCTTCTGCTACATTTCCGGTAAGCTTTAATGCTAAAAAATAGGATACCTTAAGAGTGCCTGAATAAAGCCTTGCCATTGCGTCAGTGTCGCCATCGGATGCAGCCTTCACATAGCGAATCATATCTTCATTCACAAAAATTCACTCCAATCTTTTCAAATTATAACTATAATTAAAATATATTATATATGCGTATTCTGTTTTTGTCAAGATTTTAGTGATTTATTCAAACAATATATTGATATTTTTGCAAAACAGGTATACAATACATACGATTGAGAGGCGATTTTTATGTCATATCTTTTTGATCTTCATGTTCACACATCCGAAAGCAGCAGGTGCGGAAAGATACCCGCAGCAGATGTTGTAAAAAGATACATTAATCTTGGTTATGACGGAATTTGTATTACGGACCACA
>CAVHYZ010000001.1:16682-18368 GCA_963640495.1 Acutalibacteraceae bacterium | reverse complement strand
AAAGCCGAAGCTTTTTTAAGAGGATATCGTGCCGCCAAAGAAGCTGCAAATGACAATTTCAAGGTTATTTTAGGGATGGAAATAAGATTTCTTGAATATGATAATGATTTTCTTGTATACGGATTTGATGAAAATTTTGTTTTCAAAAGGGATTTAACGAGCTTTGAAAACATAAAGGAATTCAAGCCCTTTGCCGATGAAAACAATCTTACCGTTTTTCAGGCTCATCCTTTCAGAGAAAACATGGCCATTATAAGCCCTAAATACATTGACGGTATGGAAGTTTACAACGGTCACGGCGGTCATGATTCACGCAACGATATAGCTTATCACTGGGCATGCAAATATAATTTAAGAAAATCATCTTCATCAGATTTTCACTATGAAACCGGCATGGAACCAGGCGGAATGTATTTTGATAATTTACCGAAGGATTCATATGAGCTTGCCAAAATGCTTCTTGAGGAAAGCTATCATCTTAAAATTTGGACAGAATAATTTTACAGGAGTTGTCGCCAATTTGGGCAACTCCTGATTTTTTTAACTTACAGTATTATGATTTGCAAGAATATACAAGCTGTTATTAACAGTAAGATTATCTGTGAGCGAGGCAATATATCCTGCGTTACCCTTAACAGAGTAAGCAATTTTTTCACCACAGCATGGGCATTTAACGTTAGTTGTTTCGCTGAATTCAGTTTGAGCAAGTATTTTTCCGCATTTGAGGCACCAGATTTTCATAAGAATTATCCTTTCTTTTCAGATTTTACAGAGCCAAGCAGAATTTCTTTTTTGTTTACATCTCAATTATACATCTTTTAGTGTCCAATAAAACTGACAGTAAACATAAATTTAAAATTATGAAGCACAAAACGAGGTGGATATTACCACCTCGTTTTGCACGAAAGGAGACAATTTTATGAAAACCACAGTAATCCTGTGAGAAATTATTTTTTGCTATAAGCGCAAAAAATTACGAATTCAGCTCTTCAAATTTTGCCCTCATGGTAGGATTGTTTTTAGTAAGTTTTTTTATTGATAAATCCTCTGCCTTGTTATTGGCGAGCCTTAAATTATTTTCAGAAGAAAGGAGTGCTTCCTTAGTTTTTTGCAAATGATCAATGGTTTTATCTATTTCATCTATAGCCTTTTGAAATTTGTCACTGGCAAGCTTATAATTGCGCGAAAATTTATCCTTAAAATCATTGATTTCATTTTCAAAATTTGTAATATCCAAATTTTGATTTTTCACTTGTTCAAGTTCTTGCCTGATGTTCAAAGAGTTAAGAGATGCGTTTCTTAATATTGTAATGAGAGGAATAAAAAACTGGGGACGAATCACATACATTTTGGGGTATTTATAAGAAACATCAACTATTCCTTCATTGTAATAATCGTTATCTGATTCAAGCATCGAAACAAGGACGGCATATTCACAGTTTTTTTCTCTCCTGTCTTTATCAAGTTCTTTGAAAAAATCTTCGTTTTTATGTTTGGTTGCAGTGGTATCATTCTCGTTCTTCATTTCAAACATAATTGAAACCAATTCAATGTCTCCGGAGCTCTCACGAAAAATAAAATCTCCCTTACTACCTGTATGCACGTCATTATCTTTTTCAAAATATGCGTTTGGAAAGGCTGCTGCTCTGATTTTATTAAACTCAATCATGCAGTGCTGTTCAAGGC
>CAVHYZ010000001.1:0-16672 GCA_963640495.1 Acutalibacteraceae bacterium | reverse complement strand
TTTGTAGACTGTTTAGCCTTGAAATCTTTATAGAATTGAATCTCATCGTCCTTGCGCTTGAGCTCTGCCTTGTAACTATCCTCGGCAGACTTCTTTTCAAGCATATTTTGAGCTTTTTCCATTTGAATTTTATTTTGCAACTCGGCAATTTGAGCGTCCTTATCCTTTAAAGCAGACTGAACATCCAACTTGTGCTGAGTATCGTTTATCTGCAAACTGCTTTTCAGCTCTGCAATTTCTTTATCCTTTGCTGCAAGAGAATCATTGATTTTATTTTGGTATTGTGTAACGGCAAGAGAAACTGCGTTTTGCTTTTCTTTTTCAAAATTATTCTCCAAAGTTTCTATCTGGATTTTATATGATTCTTCCTTGGCTCTGATTTCCCTCTCAGCGCTCTCCTCCTGCCTTTTTATCTCTTTTTCAAACTCGTGATTACGAACTTGATTTAAAATATTTGCATAACCATCATCTGTTAATGAGAATTTTTGCTTGCAATTTGGGCATATTATTTCAATCATTAATTTGCCTCCCTGTTTGATTTCAAATATATTATACCACATTTTATGTCCAATAAAACGGTCTCAACTATACATTTTTACTAATTTTTGGGAAATTTCTTTCATTTCTTCTCGAACTTCAGGCGGAGAAAGTATTTCGCAGGCATCTCCGAATCCGAAAGCCCACGCAAAAAATTGAGGACTGATTTGAGCGTCAATTGTCACAGAAAAATGACTATCCTTTTCGTCAATAATAAATACATCTCTTCCGAATCTGTCAATCACCGGCTCAATAAGATAATTTTCAAATCTTATCTTAACTTTTTGTTGCTTGCCACCGTACATTCCGAAAACTTTCGTATTGTAATTGGACATATCAATATTTTTAAAAATATTTTTTCCGTCTCGGCTTGCTTTTGCGCTTCTAATACCGTACATTTTGTCAACTCTGAAATGCTTCATTTTTTCAGCATTTGTGTCATAACCGAGCATATAGTAATTTTCATCGTCCCAAATAAGAGCAAAAGGGCTGATTTTGTATATCATACCATCGTGACGAAACTCTCTGGATTTATCAATCTTATATCTATAGTACTTAAAGTTGATCATTTTGTCATTACTTATAGCCTCAGAAATTGCATCAACATTAATATAGACGCTCTCGTTCATGGATTTAACTCTGTTATGCACATAAACCTGTCTTTGAAGGGATCCGGCATCGTAAACATTTGTCAGATTCTCAATTTTTTTTATTAGAGATAATGTTTTTCTGCTTGTAATAAACTTTGACGATTGAACACTATCAACAAGTAATTTTAATTCCGCCAGTTCAAACTCTCTACTTGCAACAAAATAACCGGTACTTTTTCCTTTTGCCATTACAATATCAAGCCCATAATATTTTAAAAGTTCAAAATCCGAATAAATAGTCTTTCTCTCTGCCATTATGCCGTGAGAAGACAGAAACTCTATAAGCTGCATAACCGTAACGGGATGATTCTCATCTGTATATTTCAGCATATAATCCTTAACATATAATATCCTTAATTTTTGATTTTGCGATCTCGGCACAGTAGCACCTCCATGTCCGTTTTATTGTACTTTTGATTATAAATTAAAAAACATTTAATGTCAATAAAGGCAAAATAAAAAGCCGTACTAAAAGTACGGCTTTTCGTGGCTGGGACGGCTGGATTTGAACCAGCGGATGCGGGAGTCAAAGTCCCGTGCCTTACCCCTTGGCTACGCCCCAGTGTATAAAAATACGCAAAGCAGGGCTTTGCGCGGTTGATTTTAATGGGGTGATTAGAGGGATTCGAACCCTCGACCTCCAGGGCCACAACCTGGCACTCTAACCAACTGAGCTATAACCACCATAATCACTACCGCAAATCTCACGGCGTCTACAGATTATACATTATATTTATATGTTTGTCAAGAAAAAAATCGGGATTTTACTTTTAATAAATTCTTAAAGCAAAATCGATAGTATAAAGCAAGCCGAAGTTTCAGCAAAAACAAGCGAAAAGGCGGATAATAAAAATTTGTTATCAGTTTTCAGGAAAAGCATTTTGTTTTCGTTCCATTGGAACAGCCTCATTTTTATGATAAAAAAGTGCATTACTATTGTATGCATAAAAAACGATACAAATGGGCACAATCTGTTTTATATCAGATTGCGTTGTTGCCCTCTTGTATCGTGTCAAATTTGCTATTGTTTTATGTTATTTCTTCTCTTTATCGAGAATATCGCTCACCATAAGATAGAAATCATCATCACCGTATGAGCCGCTGCTTGCCTTGGTAGGCTCTGCAGATTTATTTGAGCCTGGAATTGACGGAGCGGATGCAGAAGATGATGAAATATCTTCACCACTAAATTTAGGAATGCTCGGCATACCTGTTGATGCAACTTTGGGAGCTGAGGGAGCTGCCTTGGGTTCCGCTTTAGCTTCAACTTTAGTTGCTGCCTTAGCGGCTACGTAAAAAGGGTTTACAGGCGCATTTTTTACTTCACCGTTTACAGAATCAAAGCCCGTAGCAATAACGGTAATTACAAGTTCATCATCAAGTGCGGAATCAAACGCTATACCCCATGTGATATTTGCGTCTTCGCTTGCAGATTCGGTAATGAGCTCTGCAGCCTTCTCAATTTCTTCTATATCAATATCTTCAGAGGCGGTAAAGGAGATGATAACGCCTTTTGCGCCTGCAATAGAAGTTTCAAGAAGCGGACTTGAAATAGCAAGTTGAGCAGCTGCTTCAGCTTTATCTTTGCCCTTTGCACGGCCAACGCCCATATGAGCATAGCCTGCATCTTTCATAACACTGGTAACATCAGCAAAATCAAGGTTGATGAATCCCGGAACGGTAATAAGCTCTGAAATGCTCTTAACGCCCTGAAGAAGAACTTCATCTGCCTTTGCAAATGCATCTTTGAAATGTGTGGATTTATTTTCACCTACAAGAAGTTTTTGATTAGGTATAACAACAAGAGAGTCAACGTTCTTTGCAAGTTTTTCAATGCCTGCCATTGCCTCGTTCATTTTTCTTTTTCCTTCAAAATTGAAGGGCTTTGTAACAACGCCGATAGTAAGGCAATCCATTTCTTTTGCAATTCCGGCAATAACGGGAGCTGCGCCTGTACCTGTGCCACCACCCATACCGGTGGTGATAAATACCATATCTGTGCCTTTGATTGCTTCGGAAATAGCATCAGAACTCTCTTCAGCGGCTTTTGCACCAACCTCAGGTTTACCACCTGCGCCTTGGCCACGAGTTAATTTTTCTCCGATTTGAATTTTGTGAGTTGCTTTTGATTGCACAAGAACCTGCTTATCGGTATTGACTGCAATAAATTCAGCACCTTGGATGCCTTCATCGATCATTCTGTTAACTGCGTTTCCGCCACCGCCACCGACGCCGATAACTTTTATTTGAACTGCGCTTTCAAAATCATTATCAATTTCAAATGCCATATATAAACCTCCATAGTATTAGTTATTTCAATACAAGCTTATAGTAACATATACATATAAAAATTACAAGAAAAATTTTGCCGTTATAATAAATTAAATTTAATATTTACATTTTGGCAACAATTATGCTGCCTCATTTTCTTCGTTTTCAGTATTTTCATTTTCCGTATTCTCGGATAATTCATCCTCATCGAAATTTTCTTCAATATTTTCATCGGTTTCTTCTAAACTTTGAGCAGTGGCTTTACTTTCATCATAGCTGATTAAATCATCCATATTTTTATAATCCTTTGGAGCAAAAACAGCTTTTTTAATTTCACTTATATCAAGTTCACCGTATTGAGAAGTGGAAAGTTGATTTTCTTCGTCAAGTGCTTTCTTTGCAAGAGCAAGTTTTTGAAGAATGTTATTTGTATCTCCCACTCTTATAATTATTCTGTCATCGTAAATGAGATAGATTTTACTATCATCTTCAATATTTATGTATTCGACGCCTTCGAATCCGCTATCTGAAACAGCTTGAGAGACTTCAGTAAGTGCCTCTTTTACAGGGTCATCTCCGACCTCGTTCGTAAAGGGCAACTCCTTGCCAACTTCGTAAGCAATAACATCACTGTGGCCCTCCACGGTGATAATATCGCTTCTATATTCTCCTGTTACCTCAAGCACTTTCATATCTTCATTTGTTATAGCAAATATGCCTGTTCCAATCATAACAGAATACGTTTCTTTCGCCTGTTCAACATTTATAATGATTGTTGAAGGCAATTTCTTTTTTATTTTTACATTATCGCAATAAGGCAAAAGTTGTTCAATTCTTTTCTCTGCTTCTTCATAATCAATAAAGAAAAGATTTTTGCCAGTTTCTATTCCACACTTCTCTATAATTTCGGCGTTTGTGTATGATGACGTTCCCTTTATCGTAATATTTCTTACTCTAAACAACAAAAGAAACACTACCACAAGCACAACAATTATGAAGAAAACACTTATTCCACCTTCAACTATAAGCTTCCTTATTTTTCTTTTTTTGTATATTTGTGCCCTTCTTGCAGCTTTAAGCTCAGGGGTAAGTTCCATTTCATCGTTCATTTATTTTCCTCTGAATTAAACTAATTCACAAAGTGTTTTATATATTCTTTCGGTTGCATCGAGAACAGCCATTTCACCGGCGTTCTTGCCGATTTCGTTAAGTTTTTCTCTGTTCGCAAGCAAATCATTAACCATTGAGGTCAGTTTATCTGCGGAAAGATCTTTTTCTTCAAGTATTAAAGCGGCATTATTGTTAACAAGTGCCATTGCATTATGATATTGATGATTTTCCGCAACATATGGTGACGGTATCAATATCGACGCTTTGCCTAATGCTTGTAATTCACTCAAAGTACTTGCACCGGAGCGACAAATAACTATATCAGCGGCCGGAAGACATTTCGGAATATCAATATATTCGCAAATTCTTACATTTTTATTATTTTCAAGAGATAATCCCTTTTCTTCAAGTTTTGAAGAGAAGTCTGTACCATTTTTACCGGTAGCATGAAGAAAGACGCAATCATTATCTTTATACTTATTAAGAATTAAGCCGAGCATAGCATCATTTATTGGCTTTGCGCCAAGAGAACCGCCCATTGAAAGAATTAAAGGTTTTCCGTCAAGTTTAAGCTCTTTAACGGCTTCCTCTCTGCTTGTTTTAAGAAGGTCACCTCTTACGGGCAAGCCGGTCACAACCGGGGAATTTTTGCACTGCATATATTGCTCAGCTTTTTCACTGGTAAGCATAACCTTGTCAACCTCTTTGGCAAGAGCTTTATTTGTTACGCCGGGAAATGCATTTTGCTCATGAATGGCTGTAGGAATTTTCATTTTTGCAGCCATACGTAAAACAGGCCCACTTACATATCCACCAAAGCCGATTACAAGGTCAGGCTTAAATTCCTTTATTATCTTTTTTACAGCTGATGAACTTCTTAGGAGAAGCCACAGAGTCTTTATATTATGTTTAATGTCCGACCAACTGAAAGAGCGATAAAATCCTTGTATTTTAATCGTCTTAAGTTCATAACCTGCCTGAGGCACAAGCTTAGACTCCATCTTTTCTGCAGTACCTACAAAAACAATCTCTGCTGATGGAATTTTTTCTTTTATGTAACCTGCTGTTCCGAGAGCCGGATTAATATGCCCTCCCGTTCCGCCTGCAGCAATAAGAATTCTTTTATTATCAAGCATCTTTTTTCACCTGTCTACTGTCTTTTGATATTGAAAGCATTATGCCCATACTTGCAAGGTTAACCACCATTGATGAACCACCACTACTGAAAAACGGCAAGCTGATACCCGTATTCGGCAAAAGAGATGTTGCAACAGCAACATTTATTAGCACCTGTAATGCCATTTGTGTGCTTATTCCGAGAGCCACTAATCTACCATAGGTGGTTTTTGTTTTGAAAGCTATCTTAAACCCAAGATATACGAGTACCCCATAAGCGGCAAACATTAAGATAGCACCGAAAAATCCGAGTTCCTCTCCGAGAACAGCAAAAATAAAGTCATTTGCTTCCTCTTGGAGATTGCTTATTTTTTGACCTGAATTGCCATATCCCACGCCGAATAGTCCACCCGAACCTATTCCGTAAAGGGACTGTAAAACCTGACGAGCTTTGTTAAGTTTTTCATTTGAGGTAAGTTCTCCGTTAAACAGAATTTTTTTCCAAATGACAATTCTTTCTGCCTGATAATCCTTTAAACCGAGGATTGATTCAGGTTTCCAAACAACAAGTAAAAATATAGCGAAAACACCCGCTGTAACAACTACAAACCATTTCTTGTCCATATCAGCATACCACATCATCGCATAACCTATGCAAAGATAAAGTATACACCCCGAAAGGTGACTCTCTAATAAGACCAAGACTCCATAAATCGCCGTAATTCCTAAAAACACAAAAAAAGAAGATGTTTTGTCTTTTGACTTTTTATATTTATCCATGAGATAGCCAAGCCACATTATAAGAGTAACTTTTCCGAGCTCCGATGGCTGAATTCCCCAGACTCGACGATGTGTACCGTTATAGTCTGCTCTGAAGAAAACAGCAAAGAGAAGGATTGTTGCGATAAACATAAGAAAAGGGGATATTTCTTTAATTACACTAACCTTTATTTTAGATATAAATATCATTACCAGAATACCGACAAGGGCGTACACCGCTTGTTTTAAAACTTTTTCGCTCGCAGACGAAAAAACAATAAGACCGTAAACAACAAGAGCAATAACCACACAAAGATAAGCAATATCGAAATTAAGCCAACCTTTGTTAAATATACTTTTCGGAGATTTCACAAATTCTATAATAACTTTTTTTAAGCCTAAAAGTATTTGCAACAGTTCCGGCTTAATTATCTTATTCCAGCAATTTTTAATTGTACCGACCTTCTTCCCTTTTATACTTTCTTCCATGTGGTCACCTCCCTTATATATCCTACAAATTATTTTTTATCAAGATAATCATAAACGGCGAAAATAACATCTTCTAACTTCATACCACGGCTCGCCTTAAAAAGCACGGCATCTCCGCTTTTAAGTTCTGAATATAAATCCAAAGAAAGTTTAGATTTATCGGCATATCTTCTTACATCTTTTAGGCCCAGTTTTTCTGCCTCAGATGCGGCAACAAGAGATTTTTCTCCGTAAGTAAATAAAATATCAATTCCGTTTTTCACCGCATATTGGCCTACAAGCCTATGAGCTGTTTCGCTGTAATTACCAAGTTCAAGCATATCCCCTATAACGGCTATTTTTCTTTTTGCATTTACACTTCCCAAAACAGACATGGCGGCTGCTTGAGAATCGGGGCTTGCATTATAACAATCCTCTATAAATGTGATTCCGTTTCTTTTTACAATTTTTTGTCTAAAGCCTGTGGTTTTATAATTTTTAAGTGCTTCTAATCCTACTTTTACATCCACACCGAGTTTTTCACCTACTGCAACAGCAGCAAGGCTGTTATAGATGTAATGGCGGCCCGCAAAGGGAAGGCAAACCCCAACCGGGCCGCCACTGAAATCACAGTCAAATGTGATTTCTTCATCTATGGAGGTAATATTACGTGCTTTAAAAGCACAACTTGAATTCTCAATTCCATAATAAATAATGGGATGAGTGCCACCGTTCGCCTTACTGAGCATATTATCATCACCATTTAATATAATGGGCGCATTTGGATTCATACTTTCAAGTATTTCCATCTTAGCTTTAAGTATTCCTTCTCGTGAGCCGAGATTTTCAATATGAGATACGCCTATATTTGTAATAAGAGCCACATCCGGCTTCACAGCCTTTGTCATTCGGGAAATTTCGCCAAAATGACTCATGCCCATTTCAATTACAGCCGCTTCATAAGTTTCATCGAGCCTGAAAAGTGTAAGAGGAACGCCTATTTCGTTATTAAGGTTTCCCTCATTTTTCAAAGTATTATATTTGGAACTAAGCACAGTCCAAACCATTTCTTTTGTGGTAGTTTTTCCAACTGAACCAGTAATGCCTACGAAAGGAATATTAAACAGGCTTCTGTAATACCCTGCAAGGTCAAGCAGGGCAATTCTTGTATCTTTAACAAGAATTTGTTTTTCAGAAAGTCCGCAATCTTTATGTACCATTACAGCAGAAGCACCGAGTTCAATGGCTTTCTTTGTATAATCATGGCCGTCAAATTTATCCCCTTCAAGGGCAATAAACAAGCATCCCTCTTGAATTTTACGGGAATCGGTACTGATACTGTTAAATTTTCCGTCGAGGGTTGTTTTTGACCCTACAGCCTCAGCGGCTGATTTGAAAGAAATAGGTACCATTTATAAAACCTCATTTAAGAAAAGCTGCAACAACTTCTCTTTCATCATAATGAATTTTACCTGTTGAAAGTATTTGATAAGTTTCGTGACCTTTTCCCGCAAGTACAACCACATCCCCTGCTTCGGCAATTGAAAGAGCTTTTCCGATTGCTTTAGTACGGTCAACTTCAACTATAATTTTCGCTTTATGTTTAATAGTCCCGGCAAACACATCATTAACAATAGCACCCGGATCTTCTGTTCTTGGATTATCCGAGGTAATAATTGCAACATCAGCAAGACTTGCACCGATACTGCCCATAAGCGGACGCTTTGTTTTATCTCTATCGCCACCGCAACCGAAGACGGCAATTATTTTTCCTTCTGTAACCTTGCGAAGAGATTTTAAAACATTTTCAAGGCCATCGGGAGTATGAGCATAATCTATAATCACCGAATAAGGCGTATTTGTGGGAACAACTTCCATTCTGCCGGGAACGCCGCCAATTTGAGGAACGGCCTTAAGAATTTTTTCAAAATCAAAGCCAAGTTCAATAAGGCAAATTATCGCTCCCATAGAATTATATACGTTAAATAATCCGGGAACATTAAAAGAAACCCTGCCTATATTTTTATTGCTTACAAGCTCATATTTAATTCCAGATGCAGATGATCTGATATTTTTAGCAGAATAATCGCTTGTATTTTTTTCAATTGAAAAGCTGACAGCGCGACAGCTCGTGCCGGAAACCATATATTTCGATGCTTCATCATCGGCATTTATAATTGCAAGATCTGCATTTTCAAAAAGCATGTGTTTTGCTTCTTTATAATTTTCAAATGTTTCGTGATAGTCAAGATGATCCTGTGTTAAATTTGTAAATATAGCAGCATCGAAACGAACGCCATCAACTCTGTACTGGGCAAGTGCCTGAGAGGATACTTCCATAACACAGTATTCGCATCCGCAGGCAACCATTTTTGAAAACAAATCAAAAAGATCATTTGCATCCGGAGTTGTTAGGCTTGAGGGCATTTCGGTGTCCCCTATCATATTTTTTACGGTACCTATCATTCCGGCTTTTATACCCAAGCAGTCAAAAATATTTTTTATAACAAATGCGGTAGTGGTTTTTCCGTTTGTGCCGGTAATACCGATAAGTTTAAGATTTTTTTCCGGATGAGAATAAAACGCAGCACAAAGATTTGTATAAGCAGCTCTGGCATTTTCAACGATTATCTGATTTTTAACGCCTATATCATGGCTTACCACTACTGCCACAGCCCCGGATTCTAATGCCTCAGCTGCCTTATCATGTCCATCAAAGTGCTTTCCTTTTATGCACACAAACACACACCCCATGCAAACAGCCGAGGAGTTATCCGTGATTTTTGTTACCTCTTTATCTTCAAAATTGCCACTGTATGTAATATCGGCAACAAGTGCAGAAATTTTCATTATTTTTTCCTCCGTGAAAACATAGACCTCTTAGGTATCACCTACATCACTATAAGATTTAAAGTAGACAGTAATTATTGCGCCGTATTCAACTTTTTCTCCTGCAGCTGTGCTTTGATCATAAGATACAACGCCGCTGCCCGAAGTGCCCGAAATCCTTACATTTATGCCTTCGGATGCAGCATATTTCTTAACCGCATTTATTCCTTGACCTGTAAGATCCGGTACAGTTACTTCATATTTTTCTTCATTTTCTGTTGTATAAATTGCTATAACTCCACCCTGAGGAATTGTTTGACCTCCGGCAGGACTTTGACTCACAACAGTTGAACCGTTGCCAACCACTCTGACAGAGAAACCTGCTTCTTCAAGTTCATCTTGAGCCTCATCCGCAGTTTTTCCGATTACTCCCGGCGTTGTTGTGTCAAGTTCTTCAAGCTCATCTTCCGTATATTGTCTTTCAACTCCGAGATATTCAAGAACTGTTTCAACAACTTTTGCGGCAACCGGGGCGCAAACGGTACTGCCGTTCATTTCACTCTGTGGCTCATCAACAATAATCAAAACAGCAATTTCAGGATCATCTGCCGGAGCAAAGCACCCGAAAGACGCTATATATGTACCTTTGAGCTGATATTTTTGAGTTGTACCGGTTTTTCCTGCCACTCTGTAACCTGCAACATAACCGTTTTTACCGGTACCGCTCTTTACAACATCTTCCATCATAGAAGCAACCTCTTCAGCTGTTTCTTCGGAAACAACTTGTCGCTTAACAGTAGGTTCAGCTTTACTGATAACGTTTCCTTCACTGTCGAGTTCCTCAGCTACAAGATATGGTTGCATAAGTTTACCGCCGTTTGCAATGCAGGAAATAGCTGTAATCATTTGAATTGGCGTTACGCTGAAGGTTTGACCGAAAGATTCGCTGGCAAGAGCAACTCTTGTAAGCTGATCCTCTGTATAATAAATTGAATTTGCTTCTTCAAGGCTCTCAATACCGGTTTTTTCCGTAAACCCAAAAGCTTTAAAATATTCATAAAATTTTTCCGCTCCCAGAGTAAGACCAACCTTTATAAAAAAGGGGTTGCAAGAATGCATCAAGCCCTCTCTGAGCGTTTGAGTACCATGGCCTGAAGCCTGATGGCAATTAAATGTTCTGTCATCAACAACGGTTGAACCACTACAATAATATGTAAAATCATCACCGAGCGCATCTTCTTCAAGAGCTGCAGCAGCAAGAAAGATTTTGAAAACCGAACCGGGGTGATATGTTTCGGAAACCGTATAGTTATTCCACTGCTCAAGGCTGAAATATTTTTTTAGGCTCTTTGAATGAAGTGAAAGACGTTCTTCGTAATCTTTTGTGTTTTCAATTTCATTAAGAGCTTCTTCGGGATCTTTAACAGAAGTATCTTCTAAAAAATATTTCTCAAGATATTCGTAATTTTCATTTTTAACGGATTTATCAAGTTCATCTTGATAATATTCATTAAGTTCGCTCGAATTATTCAGATCATATCCGCCTTTGTATCCAACACAATCCATGCCGAGAATTGCACCGGTATCAACATCCATCACTATGCCGTATGCACCGATGCCACCACTGGATTCGTAAACGGATTGAAGTTGTTCATCAAGACAATATTGAACTGTTTCATCTATTGTAAGCACAAGGCTTGTACCGTCTTTTGCTTCATAAGTTGTTTCGTTATCGCTATCCACATTAGTACCATAAGATTTAACTTTACCATCTTGACCGGCAAGAGTTGAATTATAGTAACTTTCTATACCGCTTACACCATTACCATCTGAATTAACCGTACCTATGAGTGATGATGCAAATGTGCCCAGGGGATAATAACGCTTTGTACCTTCTTCAAGGCCTATTACATCACTGTATTTATAGGTTTTTGTGGTGACCTCGCCATCTGTATAAAAAGACTTTTTATATGTTCTGTGCTTCAAACAATCAGTAGTACAATCCTCTGCGTAAATTTCACCGCAGTCGACAAGCTTTTTTTCTGCAAGCTCCATTTTGGATTTAACCACTTCTCTATGGGCTACAACAAGCTCGCCTTCCTCAGCTTTCTCTGTTTCAGTAGCTTCCATAAGGTCGTCATACTGAAGTTCAAGAGCATCCGCTATATCGTGACAAACCTGGCTTCTGAAATCTTCATCTGTAAAGTTTTCAGGTATTAAATAAATTTTCCACGCCTTAGCGCTCTGAGCAAGTACGTTCCCGTTTGCGTCGTAAATAACACCCCTTGTGGCACTGATAGTTTCTTCGTTCCACTGGGCAGCAGTTGCATATTTTTTATATTCATCTGCATTTATGATTTGGATATTTACAAGACGGGCGATAACGGCGACAGTTGCGGCAATAAGAACACAAGCGAGAAATCTTGCATTTTTCTTTGCTCTTATATAGGGATTTTCTTCCTTGCGTTTTTCTTGCATAACTGTCCTCCTTTCGTCTGCCTTTACAAGCTAAAAAAAGCTGTCCCAATTTTCGTTGAGACAGCATGGCAGGCTCATTCGTCCTGCATATCTGCATTCAGAGCTTTACCATCCGCTATAACTACTTTGTCGCCATCCCTGTCCTCAAAGTAGTGAATTTGATAACGCTCAGCTTTTTGCATACCTAATACGGAAACTGCATATTCTTGAATCTTGTCCGCAGACATTGCTGCACCGACGGCGGCATTAAGTCTAACATTTTCTGCCTCCGCCTGCTCAATTTGTGACTGAAGAGTTGTGATTGTTTTATTATTCGCCACAATCGAATTATTAAGATGCATAAGAATTGTGGACATTATAAGAAGAAATATTGCAGCTGTGATAAACGTAATGGCCATCGCAAGCTTATTCACCTGTGTTTTCGGTGTGGGCCTTACAACATTCTTTTGTACGGTTCTTTTTTCTTGCTGAACCTCGGGGAATTCATATTCAGTTAGTTTCGGAGCGGCTGAAGAAACAAAAGGTGAAGGAACAATTCCGGGAATATAATCAAAATCGTCCAATTTTTCAGCCCCTCCTTTCTCATAATCAATTAGATTACAGCTTTTCCGCTACTCTTAATCTTGCAGATCTGCTGCGTGCATTTTCCGATGTTTCTTTTTCATCGGGGGTTATGGGTTTAAGAATTTTTGCCCTCGGTGTTTTATCGCAAACACATACCGGGAAATTTTTGGGACACGTGCATCCTTTTGCGAGAGGCGCAAGTGCCTGCTTAACGGCTTTATCTTCAAGAGAATGGAAACTTATTACACATACTCTTCCTCCGGGTTTTAAGCAATCAAACATATCTTCAACTGCTTTTGTAAGCCCATCAAGTTCGCCGTTTACATATATTCTGAGCGCCTGAAAAGTTCGCCTTGCCGGGTGACCTTCTCGCCTTGCGGCTGCAGGCATTGCATTCGAAATAATGTTGCTAAGCTCAAGAGTTGTTTCTATAGGTTTAGCATCTCTTGCTTTAACGATTGCAGAAGAAATTGCCGGTGCAAATTTTTCTTCACCGTATTCATATATGATTCTTCTGAGTTCTTCCTTGGAAAAATCATTAACAACATCTGCCGCACTCATTCCCTCAAGGCTCATTCTCATATCAAGAGGTGCATCTTTATGGAAGGAGAATCCTCTTTCCGCATCATCAAGCTGATGAGAGCTGACACCTAAATCTGCAAGAACGCCGTCAACCTTATCTATGCCAAGATTACTGAGGATTTCTTTTATATTGAAGAAATTGTCGTGAACTATTGTAACGCAACCATAAGGAGTTAATCTTTCAGTAAGAACTCCTATAGCTTCAGGGTCTCTATCAATTGCTATAAGTCTACCGGTTGTGAGTCTCGATGCAATTGCAGAGGAATGGCCTCCCCCGCCTGCGGTGCAATCAACATAAGTGCCATCCGAAGCTATGTTGATTGCATCTATTGTTTCATTGAACATGACGGGAATATGATGAAATGTTTTTGGTATATTCATATTTAATGCCTTGGTGAAAGGCTGAACTTTGAAAGATCCGGAGTAATGGTAGGATTAAACTGTGAATCCCATCTTTCTTGATTCCAAAGCTCGATTCTGTCAGGGTGAGCAATAATGAGCGCTTCATCAACAAGTCCAGCGAACTCAATAAAATCTGGTTTTAAGGTTATACGACCAGCTTTATCTATGACAGCCATATCTATATTATTTGCGAAGAGTCTCTGAACATAGGTAAGTTCAGCACCACTGTAAACATCAGCAAGTCCGTTGTACACATCGAGATAATCTTGCTCAGAGTAAACAACTATGCAGTCATTACTCTGGAAGTTTTTAAAAAGGTAAACCGTGTTGCCGTATCTCGAACGGAATCTTGTTGGAATTGTGATTCTGTTTACCTGGTCGAACTTTCTCAGTTCTTTGCCCCCTAAGCAATCAGGTTGTGCTGCTGCCGGCATCGGTTTTCCCCCTTTCATGTGGTTTAAGGTTGCAAATTTATGGTTATAGCTCCCATTTGCCCCCTTTTTTCTCCTTGCGGGTTGATTATACACACAAAATTATACAAATGCAAGTACTTTTTTCACAAAAAGCTAAAAAATCGCTTATTTTTTCACATTCTTCATAATTTTGTTGTTCTTTGGCACAGATTAAAGCCTTGAAAGGCAAGAAAAGAAAGAATTTTTACGGTCAAAAAATTTTTTTAAATTTTTTCTTGCATTCGCAAAAAAAATGTGATAATATATCAACCTGTATGAAAGAAGGAGGTGTCCACATGCCCAATATTAAGTCAGCTAAAAAAAGAGTTACCGTTAACAAAACCAGAGCTGCAAGAAACAAATCTCGTAATACAGCTCTCAAAACAGCTATAAAGAAAGCTAATATCGCAGTTGCTGAAGGCGCTCCTGAAGCAGAAGCTCTCATTAAGGAAGCAACCAAAAAAATAGATCAGGCTGCTGCCAAAGGCCTTATCCATAAGAATAACGCTGCTCACAAAAAGGCAGCTCTTGCTAAGCTTGCAAAATAATGCAACTCAAAGCAAATGTATCAGCCGTGGTTGTAAACAATTTATAACCACGGCTGTTAAATGTTGACAATCCCCTGCTGGTTTGATATAATACAGCCAAAGTGGATTTATTCCATAATAAAATAATCGGAGGAAAGATATGAAAACTTTCAAGAAGATTGCAAAATTTGTAGCTATAATCGTTACCATTGCAGCAGCAGTTGCAGGTGTTGTTTATGCATTAAAAAAGATCAAGGCCAAAAAGTGTGCTGACGCAGACAGTGAAGAAAATTATGTTTCTTGCTCATGCTGTGAAAGACCTGAAAATCTTTAATTCTTAGGCCTTAGAATAACTCGGAGGGAACTATGGTACTCGAAAAAATTATTGACATTATCAGCGAACAGCTCGAAATTGACAAATCTGTTATCAAAGAAAATTCAGCTTTTACAGATGATCTCGGCGCAGGCAGCCTTGATATGATTGACCTTGCCATGTCAATCGAAGATGAATTTGGTCTTGAGCTTCCCGATGACGATCTTGATAAGATCAAGACTGTTGGCGAGCTTGCAAAATTCATTGAAGCTAACATGAAATAATAAAATCCAAAAGGGCTGTTGCAAAATAATGCAGCAGCCTTTATTTTTTGACAAATCATATTTCGTGTGATATAAAAAATCGGGAAGTGATTTTGATGATATTAAAAAACGCATCAGTTTGTAATGACAATTTTGAATTTATTAAAACAGACATTACAATTGAAAACGGAAAAATCAAATCTTTAGAAAAAACCGAAAAAATTGGAATCGACTGCACAGGTTGTGTCATTTTGCCCGGATTTATTGATATACATATTCACGGCTGTAATATGGCAGACTGCACCGATGGCAAGTCTAACAGTACAGCAAAAATGAGTCTTTTTCTTGCTGATCACGGAATTACATCTTTTTGCCCTACAACCATGACTTTACCTGTTAAAGAATTGGAAAACTCTTTTTCATACATTAAAGAAACAATGGGTAAGGAAGAGGGCGCTTACATTCACGGAATAAACATGGAAGGACCGTTTATTTCTCCAAAAAGAAAAGGCGCTCAGGCAGAAGAAAACATCAAAGATCCGAATTTTGAATTATTTTTAAAGCTCAACAAAATATGCAAAGTAAAAATAGTTGATATCGCTCCGGAAATTAACGGAGCAGATGAATTCATAGAAAAAGCAAAAGATGTTTGCAGAATTTCAGCCGCACATACCGAAGCAGACTATGCAATAATCAAAAAAGCCGAAAGCTTAGGGCTAAATCATGCAACCCACCTTTTTAATGCTATGACACAGCTGGGTTCAAGAGAGCCGGGAGCAGTCGGAGCTATTTTTGACAGCGATAAAATCACAGCAGAGCTTATCTGTGACGGTATTCACATATCCCCTGCCACCTTACGGATTGCATTTAAAATTTTAGGAGAAGACAGAACGATTATAATAAGTGATGCCATGATGGCTGCCGGGCTTGAAGACGGCGAATACACCTTAGGTGGACAAAGAGTTATAAAAAAGGGGGCCGCAAGGCTTGCAGATGGAACTCTTGCAGGAAGCGTTACAAATCTTTTTGATGAATTTAAGAATGTTATTTCTTGGGGAATTCCCTTAAAACAAGCCATAAAATCCGTTACAATAAACCCGGCAAAGTGCATAGGAGCCGATAAAAATACAGGTTCAATTAAAGAAGGGAAAAATGCCGATTTAATAATCTTGAAAGATGACTTTTCAGAGCTTTATAAAGTTATAATAAAGGGTAATATATATAAATGAAATTAATCTTGCAAAAGAAGTCTTTTTTAAGACTGCTTTTTTGTAATTCAAAGTGCATTATTCATTCATTTTTTCTTGTAAAGTTAAAACACTTTACGAACGCTTTTTGTAAAGTTATGCAC